>JABFVJ010000341.1 GCA_013362835.1 Nonomuraea sp.
GACGGGCGTGTCGAGCAGGACGGAGTGGGGCGTGAGCGGCAGCCCGCCGTCGGGGATGACCACGGTCTCCAGCGGGGTGCGCAGGGTGGGCCCGTCGGGCTCGTCGAGGTCGCTCGGCACCCAGGTGGCCTGACCGGCGAAGAACGTGCACGTCAGCGCGCCGCCCGGCGCTGCGCCCGAATGACGCAGGGCGCCGGCGGGCAGCCAGGCGTGCTGGCCCGCCCGGTAGGCGACCCCCGAGATCGACAGCTCGCCCTCCAGCACCACGAACTCCTCCCCCGCCAGGTAGTGGCCGCGGGCCGGGCGGCTCCAGGCGGGCGGGAAGCGGACGAGCGACGTGGAGCCGTCCAGCGGCGTGACGCGTACCGGCAGGGTGGCGCCGGGCATCAGGACGTCGCGGCCGGGCAGCTCCGCGTCGAGCAGATCGATGAGCACGTCAGTGGATGTGCCCGCTACTTCCTGCGCCGCCACTTCTTGAAGATGGTGCGAATCGTCAGCACCAGCACGACGGCGACGATCTGACCGCCGATCACGATCCGGTTGACGTCGACGGCCGGACGCCACTGCACGTCGCCGTCCTTGACCACGAACACGCCGGCGGGCGTGGCGCTGTAGCCGAAGCCGCCGCCCCCGCCGCTTCCGGTCTCCTCCCCCTTGTCGTCCCGGCCGTGGCCCTCGCCCCCGCCGCCGCCGTGGGCGACCCTGGCGACGGGGATGACCAGGACGTCGCCATGGTGGATCGGCTCGCCGAAGACGCGCCCGACGGTGACCGCGTCCTTCGACTGCTCCATCAGTTCCTTGATGTCCATGCCCTCATCGTTCCCCCGGAACGGCCGCTAGTCGAACGTCGTGGAGATCTCGTGCCAGCCGCCGGGCGGGATCTTCTCCGCCGGCTCCGGCCCCCACGACCCCTTCTCGTACGGCAGCGGCCGGTCGGGCAGGTCGAGCACCCGCTGCACGATCCGCCACGACTCCTCCACCAGGTCGAACCGGGCGAAGCGCCGCGGGTCGCCGCTGATGGCGTCGGCGAGGACGCGCTCGTAGGCGGCCTCCATCGGCCCGAGCACCTTGGTGAAGTCGACGCTCACCGGCACCGGGATCGTGTGCTGTTTGCCCGGCTCCTTGGCCAGCACGTCGAAGGTCACCCCGGCGTCGGGCTGCAGCCTGAACCTGATGAGGTTGGGCGCCGGCGGCACGTCGCCGCCCCGGAACATCGTCACCGGCGGCCTGCGCAGCTCGGCGACGATCTCCAGGTCGGTGGTGGGCAGCGCCTTGCCCGAGCGGATGCACCAGGGCACGCCCGCCCACCGCCAGCTGTCGATGAACAGCCGCATGGCGACGAACGTCTCGGTGGTCG
The DNA here is from genome assembly GCA_013362835.1 of Nonomuraea sp. The sequence continues at coordinate 1,358 of JABFVJ010000341.1, forward strand.
ACTCCGGCCGCACGCCCGCGGTGTCGAGGTAGCCGGTGTACTGGCCGCGTACGACGTCGGCCGGGTCGATGGCCTGGACCGCGCGCAGCACCCGCCACTTCTCGTCGAGCTGGGCGCGGGCGTCCATGGACGGCGGCGGGTCCATGGCGAGGATGGCGAGCAGTTGCAGCAGGTGGTTCTGGACGACGTCGCGGATGGTGCCGTTGGCGTCGTAGAAGCCGCCGCGGTCGGACACGTCGAAGTCCTCGGCCATGGTGATCTGCACGCTGCGCACGAAGTTGCGGTTCCACAGGGGTTCGAGCAGCATGTTGGCGAACCTGAACACCATCAGGTCCTCGACCGGCTCCTTGCCCAGGAAGTGGTCGACCCGGCGCACGTGGTCCTCGTCGAAGTATTTCAGCAGCTCGTCGTTGAGCCTGCGGGCCGAGTCGAGGTCGTGGCCGAACGGCTTCTCCACCACGAGCCTGGCCTCGTGGTGCAGCCCGGCGCCGGCCAGCCCCTCGGCGACGACGGAGAACAGCGCGGGCGGCACGGCCAGGTAGTGGACGAGGAAACCCTTGCCCTCGGTCTCCTCCCGCAGCCTGGCGAAGGTGGCGGGGTCGCGGTAGTCGCCCGCGACCAGCCGCAGGTTGCCGGCCAGCTTCTCGAACGCGGCGTCCTGGACGCCGCCGCACGCCTCGCGGGCGTGCTCGCGCAGCGCGTCGAGGTCCATGTCGGTCTTGGCGACGCCGATGATCGGCAGGTCGAGCCTGCTGTCGGCGGTCAGGTGGTAGAGCGCGGGCAGCAACATCTTGCGCGCGAGGTCGCCGGTGATGCCGAACAGGACCAGCGCGCCCGCCTTCTCCTGCATGTCAGACCCGCCTTCCGCGCAGCTCGCGGTAGCGGCGGACGAGCTGCTCGGTGGAGGCGTCGGGGAAGGACGTGGGCGGGTCGTCGGAGGTGAGCGCGGGCGCCACGTCGAGCGCCATCTTCTTGCCCAGCTCCACGCCCCACTGGTCGAAGGAGTCGACGCCCCAGATCGTGCCCTCGACGAACACGATGTGCTCGTAGAGCGCGACGAGCTGGCCCAGCGTGTTGGGGGTGAGCTTCTGCGCGAGGATTGTGGAGGTCGGCCGGTTGCCCGGCATCACCTTGTGGGGCACGATCTCCGGCGGCGTGCCCTCGCCCGCGATCTCCTCGGCCGTCTTGCCGAAGGCGAGCGCGGAGGTCTGGGCGAGCAGGTTGGCGGTCAGCTGGTCGTGCATGCCCTCGCGGTCCTCGAACGGCTCGGCGAAGCCGATGAAGTCGGCGGGGATGAGCCGGGTGCCCTGGTGGAGGAGCTGGTAGAAGGCGTGCTGGCCGTTGGTGCCGGGCTCGCCCCAGAAGATCTCGCCGGTGTTGACGGTGACCGGGGTGCCGTCGGCGCGCACCGACTTGCCGTTGGACTCCATGGTGAGCTGCTGCAGGTAGGCCGGGAAGCGGTGCAGCCGCTGGCTGTAGGGCAGCACGGCGCGGGTCTCGGCGCCGAAGAAGTCGGTGTACCAGATGCCGAGCAGGGCCATCAGCACCGGCATGTTCGCGTTGAAGGGCGCGGTGCGGAAGTGCTGGTCCATGGTGTGGAAGCCGGAGAGCATCTCGCGGAACCGCTCGGGCCCGACCGCGATCATCAGGGCCAGGCCGATGGCGCCGTCGTAGGAGTAGCGGCCGCCGACCCAGTCCCAGAAGCCGAACATGTTGTCGGTGTCGATGCCGAACTCGGCGACCTTCTCCGCGTTGGTGGAGACGGCTGCGAAGTGCTTGGAGACGGCGTCCTCGCCGAGCGCCTCGACCAGCCAGCGGCGGGCCACGCGGGCGTTGGTGAGGGTCTCCAGCGTGGTGAACGTCTTGGAGGCGACCACGAACAGGGTGGTGGCGGGGTCGAGGTCGCGCAGGTTGCCGACGATGTCGGCCGGGTCGATGTTGGAGACGAACCTGGCGGTGATCCCGGCGTCGACGTAGTCGCGCAGCGCCTCGTAGGCCATGGCGGGGCCGAGGTCGGAGCCGCCGATGCCGATGTTGACCACGGTCGTGATCGGCTGCCCGGTGGCGCCCTTCCACTCCTTCGACCTGACGCGGTCGGCGAACGCGCTCATCTTGGCGAGCACGGCGTGGACGTCGGCGATGACGTCCTGGCCGTCGACGACCAGCTTGGCGTTGTCGCGCATGCGCAGCGCGACGTGCAGGACGGCGCGGTCCTCGCTCACGTTGATGTGCTCGCCGGCGAACATCGCGGAGACGCGCTCGCGCAGGCCGGCGCGCTCGGCCAGGGCCACCAGCAGGTCGATGGTCTCCTGCGTGGCGCGGTGCTTGGCGTAGTCGAGGTAGAGGTCCCCGGCGGTCACCGTCATCCGCCCGGCCCTGCCCGGGTCCTCCGCGAACAGCTCACGCAGCTGCTTTCCCGCCAGCTCCTCGTGATGCTTGCCCAGAGCCGCCCACTCCTGGCTCTGGCTGATGTCGCCGTTCACGCTTCCTCCTCGTGTCTCGCCAAACCTGATCACCATCGTCCCGTAACCCTGTACCCGCCGTTGAAGATTCCGCGCATGGCGGAGGGGACTCTTTGCTTCAGTGGGATTCGCGGCCGACCGCGTCGCCGCTGGAGCCGATGAGGAAGTCGAGGTCGGCGCCCTGGTGGGCCTGGGTGACGTGGTCGACGTACAGGCGCTCCCAGCCGCGGAGGGGGCGGGCGTGGCCGGTCATGATCGGCTCCCGGGCGGCCAGCTCGGCCTCGGGGACGTCCACGTCGAGCCTTCTGGCCGCGACGTCGAGCACGATCGGGTCGCCGGTGCGGACCCTGGCCAGCGGGCCGCCGGCCGCCGCCTCGGGTGAGGCGTGCAGGACGACCGTGCCGTACGCGGTGCCGCTCATCCTGGCGTCGCTGACCCGCACCATGTCGCGTACGCCCTTGGCCAGCAGCTTGCGCGGCAGCGGCAGGTTGCCCACCTCCGGCATGCCCGGGTACCCCTTGGGCCCGCAGCCGCGCAGCACCAGGACGGAGGTCTCGTCCACGTCGAGGTCGGGCGAGTCGAGGCGGGCGTAGACGTCCTCGACGCCGTCGAAGACGACCGCCCTGCCGCGGTGCCGCAGCAGCTCGGGCGAGGCGGCGGCGGGCTTGATCACGGCGCCGTCGGGCGCGAGGTTGCCGCGCAGCACGGCGATGCCCGCGTCGGGCAGCAGCGGGTCGGCGCGCCGCCTGATCACGCTCTCGTCCCAGATCTCCGCGCCGGCCAGGTGGTCGGTGAGCGGCCTGCCGGTGACGGTGATCGCGCCGGGGTCGAGCAGGTCCTCGACCTCCCTCAGCACGGCCGCCAGGCCGCCCGCCCTGAACAGGTCGTCCATCAGGTGGCGGCCGGCCGGCTGGAGGTCCACCAGCAGCGGCACGCCGGAGCCGGTGCGGTCGAAGTCGTCGAGGGCGAGGTCGACGCCGAGGCGGCCGGCGATGGCCAGCAGGTGCACCACCGCGTTGGTGGAGCCGCCGACCGCGGCCAGCGTCACGATCGCGTTGAGGAAGGAGCCCCTGGTCATCACGTGGCTGGGGCGGCGGCCCGTACGCACCAGCTCGACGGCCAGGCGGCCGCTCTCGTGCGAACGTTCCAGCAGGCGGCTGTCGGGGGCGGGGGTGCCGGCGGTGCCGGGCAGCGTCATGCCGAGCGCCTCGGCCACGCAGGCCATGGTGGAGGCGGTGCCCATCGTGTTGCAGTGGCCGCGGCTGCGGATCATCGACGACTCCGAGCTCAGGAACGCCTCGCGGGACAGCGTGCCCGCGCGTACCTCCTCGCTGAGCCGCCACACGTCGGTGCCGCAGCCGAGCGGCGTGCCGCGGAAGTGGCCGGTCAGCAT
>JABFVJ010000404.1 GCA_013362835.1 Nonomuraea sp.
CTCAAGGACGCCGGCAACCTCAGCGACGTCAAGATGAGCGAGGAGACCCTGGAGAAGGGCGAGGCCCCCATCCAGGTGAACTACGACTTCAACGGCCTGGCCCAGAAGGCCGCGCTCAAGGCCAAGAACGTCGACGTCGAGGTGATCATCCCCTCCGACGGCTCGATCTGGTCGCCGTCCGGACTGATGATCAACAAGTACAACACCGCCAAGGGCGACTTCCTCAAGGGCTTCCTCGACTACGTGCTCTCCGACGAGGCCCAGACGTTGTTCGCCAAGTTCGGCGCCCGGCCCGTACGCGCGCTCAACGGCGACCTCCGGCTGCCGGCCGATGCGAAGGCCAACTGGCTGCCCGAGGAGTCGTACGCGCCGGTCAAGGAGATCGAGATCACGAAGATCGACCCCGAGCAGATCGTCGCCGACTGGGAGGCCAAGGTCCTCGCGTGACATCCCACGTAACGGAGTCCGTGGCGGCTCCACCCGCCGCGGCGCGTCGATGGGCCCCGGGCAGGCTGCTCGCCGCCTGGGGCCCGGCCCTGCCGCTGCTGCTGTTCACGCTGGCCACGCTGGTGCTGCCCGCGCTGCGGCTGCTGCACGACACCTTCGCCCTGCCCGACGGGAGCTACGGCTTCGACCACATCGTCAAGGTGGCGAGGAACCCGGTGGACCGCCAGGCCATCGGCGGCTCGCTCGCGCTCGGCCTCACCCAGGCCACGCTGGCCACCGCGCTCGGCGCCCCGAGCGCCTGGCTGATCACCCGGATGCGCCTCGGCGGCCGGGCCTTCTGGCTGTCGCTCATGAACGTGGCCTCGAACTTCGCCGGCATCGGCCTCGCCTTCGGCTTCGTCGCGCTGATCGGCTCGACCGGCATGCTGACGCTGCTGCTCAAGGCCCTGTTCGGGTTCGAGGACAACCCGTTTCCCTCGCTCGGCTCGTTCAACGGCATGAACATCGTCTACCTGTACTTCAACGTCCCGATGTTCGTGCTGCTCACGCTGCCCGCGCTGAGCGTGCTCAAGGACGACTGGCAGGAGGCCGCCGCCGTCTGCCACGCGACGCGGTGGCAGTTCTGGCGGTACGTCGGCCTCCCCGTGCTCTCCCCGTTCGTGGTCGCGGGCTGGCTGCTCGTCTTCACCTGGACGATCGGCGTGTACGCCGTCGCGTACGCCATCGGCTCCTCCCCCGGCGCGACCAAGCTCATCACCCTCCAGATCGGCACCACGCTGGAGACGTCGGTGTTCGGCCTCGGCCGCGCCGCCGTGCTGTCGGTGCTGCTCATGATCCTGGCCATCGGGGCGACCGTGCTCTACCGGCTCTCGCTCAGGCGCGCGGCGAGGTGGCTGTGAGGCGACGCGTCTTCCTCGGCCTGCTCGCCGTCTACTTCGGCCTGCCGCTGCTCGCCGCCCTGCTGTACTCGGTGGCCACCCGCTGGACCGACACGCCGCTGCCCGACGGCTACACCCTGGCCCACTGGGCCGGCGTGTTCGCCAAGCCGGACGTGACGTCGGCGCTCGTCCGCTCGCTGGTGCTCTCGGCGGTCGTCGTCGTGATCGAGATCGTGCTCGTGGTGCCGGCCGCGTACTGGTCGGTCGTGCACAACCCGCGCATCGGGTCGATCGTGCAGACGATCGCGGTGATCCCGTTCGCCATCCCGTGGGTGGTCGTGGGCGCGGGCATCCAGCTCGTCACCAAGTCGGTCGCGCCGGAGCTGTTCGGCACGTTCTGGCTGCTCGCCGCCGCGACCGCGGCGATCGCGTTCCCGTTCATGTACCGGGCGGTGGAGAGCTCGCTGCTGGCGGCGGACGCCGTACGGCTCAGCGAGGCCGCCGCCACCTGCGGCGCCGGTCCCGCCCAGACGCTCCTGCGGGTGATCGTCCCGGCCATCCGCGGCGGCGTGGTCTCCGGCGCGCTGCTCGTCGTCGCGACCGCCATGAACGAGTTCGCGCTCGCCAAGATCCTCACCGGCGTCGGCTACGAGACGCTGCCGCTCTGGTCGGCCCGGCAGTTCGTGTCCCGTACGCTCGGCGACCCCAACGCCCTGGCCGTCGTCACCATCTTCACCTTCGGCCTGCTGTTCGCGCTGTCCGCGCTGATCGTCTGGCTCGGCCGCGGCCGGGTGAGCGCGTCCATGGCCACCGTTCCGGTCCAGAAGGGCACCACTCCATGAGCCATGTCGTACTCGACCGCATCACCAAGCGCTACGCGGGCCACACCGCGCTGAACGGCGTGAGCGTCAGCGTCGAACAGGGCGAGCTGCTGGCCCTGCTCGGCCCTTCGGGCTGCGGCAAGACCACGTTGCTGCGGTGCGTCGCGGGGCTGACCGAGTTCGACGGCGGGCGGCTGAGCATCGGCGGCGCCGACATGACCGGCGTGCCGGTGCGCAAGCGGCCCATCGGGATGGTCTTCCAGTCGTACGCGCTGTTCCCGAACCTCACCGTACGCGGGAACATCGCCTTCCCCCTGACCGTACGGAAGCGTCCCAAGGACGAGGTCAGGGCGCGCGTGGCGGAGATGCTCGACCTCGTCGGCCTGGAACACCTCGGCGACCGCCTGCCGAACCAGCTCTCCGGCGGCCAGCAGCAGCGCGTCGCCCTGGCCCGCGCCCTGTCCCCCCGCCCCGAGGTGCTGCTCCTGGACGAGCCCCTGTCCGCCCTCGACGCCCAGGTACGCCACCGCCTGCGCGACGAGGTGCGCCGCATCCAGCACCAGGTCGGCATCACCACCGTCTTCGTCACCCACGACCAGGCCGAGGCCCTGGCGATCTCCGACCGGGTGGCGGTGATGAACGCCGGCGACATCGAGCAGTGCGCGCCGCCCGCCGAGATCTACACCGCCCCCTCGACCCGCTTCGCCGCCGGTTTCGTCGGCAACCGCAACACCCTCGAACTCGACGCCGTGGACGGCCGCGTGACCGCCGGTGGCGCGTTCGACGTGGAGGCGCCCGCGCCGCGCGTCCTGTGCATGTTCCGCCCCGAGGACGTGGAGCTGTCCAAGGACGGCCCAGGGGCGCGGGCGGTCGTCGACGTGACGGTGTTCCTCGGCGCCACCACCCGCGTGTACGCCCAGGCGGGCCCCTCGGTGGTCTTCGCCGACGTGCCGTCGAGGGCCGCCGCCGGCCTGTCCCCCGGCGACGAGGTCCGCCTCCGCGTCGCCCCCGGCCACGTCCAGGTGTTCCCGGCCTAGCCGCCGTCCTCAGGACGGGTGGGCGGCGCGGCGTTCGTCGGCCTCGGCCTCGGCGGTCCTGCCCAGGGCGTGCAACGCGACCGCGCGGTTGGCGTACAGGTCGGGCTGCCGGTCCAGCTCGATCGCGCGGGTGAGGTCCGCGACGGCGCCTTCGGGGTCGCCGGCGGCGTAGCGGAGCACGCCGCGGTTGCCCCAGGCGGCGGCCAGGCCGGGCGCGTGCTCCAGGGCCAGGTCCAGCGCCGCCCCGGCCTCGTCGAACCGGCCCGCGGCCGTCTCCAGCTGGCCGAGCACCGTGAGCAGGTGCGGGTTGCCGGGCGCGAGCGCCAGCCCGGCCAGGACGTCGGCCCTCGCCTCCTCGTCCCGCTCGGCGGCGGCGAGCAGCCCGGAGCGGTTGATGTAGGCGTCGAGATAGCCGGGGTCGAGCTCGATCACCGTGCCCAGGTCGGCGAGCGCCCCCTCGACGTCCCCCCGCACCGTACGCAGCTCCGCCCGGTTGTAGTACGCCTCCGGCAGCGGCGGCCCGGCCCGTATGGCCCGCTCGTAGTCGGCCAGCGCCTCGTCGGACTGGCCCAGCCGGAACAGCAGGTTTCCCCGTTCGAGGTAGTAGTCGGGGAAGGCGGGGTCGATGGCGATGGCGGCGGCGTAGTCGTCCAGCGCCTCCTTGGCGTGCCCGAGCGCGGCCAGCAGCTGCGCCCGGTTGGCCAGCAGCACCATGCGGTGCTGCGGATGCCGCTCGCCCAGCTCGCGGGCCAGCTCGACGGCCGACTCGACCAGCGACAGCGCGGCGCCGAGCCGGCCGTGCCGCAGCTCGATCAGCGCCAGCCCGTTACGGTCGAAGCCGAGCTTGAACGCCCGCTCGAACGGGTCGGGCAGCAGCGCGGAGATGGCGATGGCCTCGTTGATCCACCGCCTGGCCCTGACCAGGTCGCGCCGCGCGGGATCGGGGTGCCGGGCGTCGAGCATGGCGGTCCCGTACGCGGCGGCGGCGTGCACGACCGGATCCTGGCTCGCCCCCCGCACCCGGTCCCACAACGCCCGCGCCTCCTCGGTACGCCCGAGCCCGGCGAGCGCGGTGGCCGTACGCTGGGCGAAGCGCCACCAGCGCTCCTCGCCCGGCTCGGTGCCGGCCAGGCCGCGTTCGCCCAGCTCGGCGGCGGCGTGCAGGAACCCCTCCCGCATGCACCGGTCGACCAGAGGCCACAGCTCGTCGGCGCCGCGCGGGTCGGCGGGCGGCTCGGGACCCGCGGCGTAAATCATGATCGCGAGCGTGCGGGGCGGGATCCGCCGGGTCATGACGTCGAGCAGCTCGGCGTCGGTCGGGTCGGCCTGCGCGCCGTTGCAGACCACGAGCGCCCCGCCCGGCCGCACCGCGGCCCGTACGAACTGGGTGATCCCGTTGGCCAGCCGCAGCGTACGCCGGGGCGCCGGGACCAGGATGCGCTCGTCGTCGGGAAGGTCCGCGTCGATGGTCACCCGGCGGGCGGGCACCCGCCAGGCCAGGTCGGGCGCGACCGCCCGGATCTCGATGTCGTACGCCGCCACCAGGTCGGGAGCGGCGTCCGGCACCAGGTGCCGCAGCAGGGCGGCGGCGACGGTATAGGGGCCGTGCGGTCGCCGATGCGCGTCGATCACGGGCATCAGCAGCCGCACGGCCCCCCATCGGGCTGGCGGTTCGCCCTGGACTCTGAGGTGGGACCTCGCCTCAGTCACCCCTTGTGAATGACGCTGGAGGTCCCTGCGAGTCGCGCGGTGCCAGGCTTGCGGACGGCGATGCGCTTCATGATGTGCCTCTCCACTCGGGGTTGACTCACCATTATTCGGACACCCAACCGATTAGCAAGATTTATGGTGCATAAGTGGTAGTTCATCGAATAAGAAACGCCTGACATTTATGCGAGATAAACAGCCTATTGAGACCGAAACCAGTGATCCGCCACGGCCGCCCGCGCCTGCTCCGACTCCTCCATCAGCGCACACAGGCACCGCCCGGCCAGGGTGACCGACTGGCAGCAGCCGGGGCCGGGCAGCTTGCTGGCCCTGACGATGGCGGTCGCCCGCTCGATCAGGCGCTCCAGGCTGGGCTCGCCGCCGCCCTTGAGCCCGCGGGCGTTCCAGGGGCAGGTCTCGACGTCCTGGCACGCGCTCCGCGCGATCAGCGGCGGCGGCCCGGTGTCGAGATGCTGGTGGTCCTCACACTTGATCCGCAGGTCGGCGAGGACCATGGCCGCGCGGCGGGAGACCTCCAGGAGGTCGTGCCGCTGTGAAGGGTCCACGTGGCGGGGCGGGGCCGCCCGTTCGGGCAGGGCGAGGAGCATCGCGGCGCCCATCAGCACGCCGCCCGTCACCATGCTCCAGCCCACCTGCTCGTGGAACCAGATCACCGCGATGGCGGCCACCCAGAGGGGCTGGGAGGACATCATCACCGCGCTGGGCACGGCCGGCACGTGCTTCTGCCCGTAGGAGCGGGCCAGGAACCCCAGCGCGCACGACACCACGGCCAGGTGCGCCAGGATCGCCCAGTCGGGCAGGCTGGACGGCAGCGTGATCCCGTCGCGCACCGCGAAGCCGCCGGTCAGGATCCCGATCGTGAACAGCTGGATCACCGTCAGCGCGTACGCGTGGAACCTCTCACCCGACGGACGGGCGAGCATGAGCGTGTGCCCCGCGTAGAGCGCGGCGGCCGCGAGCGTCACCCCGAGCGCGAGCACCGAGACCTCGTGGTCCTCGACCCCCCGCAGCAGCGTGAACGCGGTCATCCCGGCCATCGCCAGCACCACCCCCGCCCACACCCGGCGCGGCACCCGGCTCCTGAACACGACCAGCGCGAGGATCGGCGTGAACACGACGCTGCACCCGACGGCGAACCCCGACACCGACGAGGGCAGGCTGTGCAGGGCCAGCGCCTGGGCGGTCTGCCCGACGCCGAACATGAGCCCCAGCACGACCCCGTTGAGCCACGTCTTGCGCGGCAGCCCCCGCAGGCAGCCCGGCCGGATGAGCAGCAGCGTCACCGCGGCGATGAGATAGCGCTCGGCGAGCAGATCCTCCACGGGTAACCGGTGGATGAGATCCTTCATCAGCGGAAAGGCCGACCCCCAAGCGGCGCTGACGAACAACAGAAGCACGGCTCCCATGAGGGGGCGGGGAGCGGGCACGACTGCCATGCAGGAGAGCATGCCACTACTAAGAGCGTTCGCCAGAGCACGCGGCGAAACCGGTGAGGTTCCTGTTCCACTCAGAGGTAAGAGCCTCACCCGTGGGTTCGTACATCCCTACCGGGGGACGCGAAAACGGGCGTTACTGCCTAGTAAAACAGAGGTTCGCCCGAATTGCACTGTGTAGAAACACGTGTGCACAGCGTACGGAAGAGCGTGGGATCGCCGGCCGGCGGAGTGGTCACGCCTGAGCGTAAGCGGCGAAGATGCCCGATGGGGGCGGAAGGGGGAAGAAGCCAAGGGCCCCAGGAGGGGGTGGGGCGAAGGCCGGTGGTGCTCAGAACTCCATGGCGGGCGCGGGAGCCAGCCGTTTCTCGCCGTAGATGACCACCAGATCGCCCACCTGGCTCCGCGACAGCTCACGCCAGCCCTGGCGGGCGTACAGCGCGAGGGCCGCCCCCTGGTTGAGCGTGGTGTCGCCCCTGAGGCTGAGGAAGCCGAGCTCGACGGCCCGGGACTCCAGGGCCGAGAGCATGGCGGCGCCGAAGCCGCGGCGCTGGTGCTCGGGATGCACCCGCAGCCTGCACACCTCGGCCGTCTCCCGGTCGACGGGTTTCAGGCCGCCCATGGCGACCACCCGCGAGCCGGTCTCGCCCACCAGGAAGTCGCCGCCGCAGGCCAGGTAGATCTCCTGGATGCGCGGGAAGTCGTCGTCGTAGTAGACACCGTCCCCGGGCGTCAGGCCGACCTCGGCGAGGCAGATCCGGTGCAGCGCGAGGATGGTGTCGAGATCGGACCAGCGGTACCGCCGGATCTTCAACGTCATCCATCGCCCCCTTCCTTCTGGGCCGACCGCCTGCGCCGCAGCTCGGCACGGAATTCGGCCAGCATGGGATGTTTGTCGTTGCGTTCCATGATCGATTGCTCGAGTGCCAGGGCCGGACGGATGATGAAGTCCGTAAGGTACTCGTCCCCCAGCTTTCGCAGGGCATTCGTACCGATCTGGAGCGCCTCGTTGATGTCGCCGTCGAGCAGGCGGCACTGAGCCTGGTCGAGCCTGATCAGGGTCTGGTCGAGGATGTGGTCCTCGTACTTGCCGAGGGCCTGGTCGAGCACGACCTCGGCCTCGATCGTCTGGCCGAGCTTGGTGAGCACGTCGCCCTGGTAGAAGTAGAGCTGCTTCTCGGTGTAGCCGAAGGCGACGTCTTCCTGCTCGTCGCTCTTCATGTGGGAGAAGGCGCTGCGCGCCCGGGCCAGCGCGCGCTTGGCCTGGTCGACGACCTCCTTCTTGCTGTCGGTCCCGGAGAGCATCGCCAGGGCCCGAGCCTCGACGACCGGGGCCATGGCCTGCGCCGCGCACGGCGTCGCGCCGGCCAGGTCGCGGCTCTTCTTCGCCAGGTTGAGGGCTTCGCGGGCGTCGCCGTAGTAGAGGGGGACGAGCGACTCCCTGGCCGTGATCCAGGCCCGCAGCGCGCGGTCGCCGGTCTCGTCGGCGGCGATGCGGCCGGTGCGGAAGTAGGACCGGGCCAGCCGGTGGTCACCGAGGTTGATCATGACCATGCCGCTCAGCCCGGCCAGCTGCGCGGCCATGCGGCACAGCCGGTCCTGGAGGTCGATGGGCTGGCGGCGGGACAGCGCCGTGCGGACCGCGCTCAGCTCCAGCAGCACGTCGCAGAGGAGCCGCAACGGGGGGGTCGTCGTGTACTGGCGGCCGAAGGCGACCGTCGCCTCCTCCCACTGGTCGAGCATCGCGGCCGACACGGTGGCCGACACGAGCGTCTCGTCCATGCGGCGCCTGATGCCCTCGCACGCCCCGAGCACCGGCCCGTCGAACTGCTGGGAGAGCGAGGCATCGGTGTTGAGCAGATTTAACAACGTACGGCGGAGGATGTTCTCGTCCTCCTGGGCGTCGACCTCGGGTATCACCTGCTGGATCATCAGTTCCCGGTGCAGCGACGCCGACGTCGCCCGCTGGCCGCCCTCGCCGAGCATGCCGGGCATCCGGTGGCCGTGGCCGCAGATGCACGGCCCGTCGAAGCCGAGCTCGATCGGCTCGACGCGGTAGACCATGCACAGATAGTGAAGATATTCGGGCCCGGGGCGCTTGAGCCCGCTCTCGTAGGCGGACAGCAGCGTCTCTCCGATGCCCGGCGGCGCTTTGGCGTCACGTTCGAACAGCGCTCGCACCTGTTCGATCACGTCCGCGAGCGCGATGCCGTACGAAAGGCGGTGTGATTTGATCCGCGTCGTGCTGAACTGCGGCGAGCACGCCTCATGGATCTCTTCGGCTATCTGGGCGGATGTACGCCCGACGGCAAGGCCCTTGGCCCTGATCTGCCGGGCGATCTCCGTTTCCCTGTGCTGTCTGCCGGACATCCCGGCCCCTCTCCCGATGCCTCGACCGGTTAGCGACTGGTGACTCAGCGTAGCCTTCACGTAGCTCTGCGCCTAGAGACGACTATGAACCAGTGAGGGCCGCTTGGAAACGTGCTCATCAAGCCTACGGTTAAGGATCGTCCCCCGAGGGACTGTTTCTTACAACCCATGAGGGAATAGCCACTCCCTGTGATCGATGCGGGCCGTTGCGTGTGCTGTTGACTTGAGCCATGTTTGGCGCACCAGCAACGATTCCTAGGGAGGACAAGAAGGTGACGGACGACAAAATCGGGCATCTACAGCGCCTCGTTTCCGAGCTCGGCGCTCGCGGGCTTCTCGCGCGAGTGGTCCAGACGCAGAGCGGACGGCAGTTCGTACGCGTCATCAACCCGAAGGCGACGAGCCTGTCCGAGAACGTCACCTGTCGGCCGGCGAACGCGTCCGAGCTCCCCGACTGGTGGTACTGCTGGTCCTGGGGGGAACCGATGCACACGGCCGACGACCCGGCTGGTGCCGCGACCAAGGTCGCACGCGTGCTCGCCGCGGTGGGAGAGTGACGACGCGGTGAACCGGGTGGAGCGCAGCCACCACGGCTCACCGCACCCACGGCGGCCTCTCGGAGCCGGCGGGGTGATCGGTGCGGAGGGCGTCCGGGATTCCGGAGCCCTGATCACCCCGTCGGTTCCGGCCCTTCGCACGGGCGGTGTCCCGTGCGCCCACAGCAGCCCGCCGGGTACGCCCCGCGGGTGACAGGGGGGCAGGTCTCCCCGTTCGGAACCGGTGCGGGACACGCTTCCGGGTGTGTGTCCCCTCCGAGCCGTCCGTCATCGGAGCGTCTGGTCTCTCCCTCCGCGGCCCAGAGACCCGGCGTCCCCGTCTTCCCCGGCGTGATGTGACGGCGGCCGGTTCGGTCAGCGGTATTTTTAGATCCAATTGGACTGATTTGCCGCTGACCGAACCGCTTCCTGAGGGGGATCCACCTAGTGTTCCTGTTGGTGACACCAGGGCCATCACCGACGCCTACACCGTCGTCGCCGCTGCAAGACTTGGACAAGGTGAGCACGCAGATGGCGCAGAGCTGCCAGGGTGACACGGTGATCTGCGCGCCTCTGGTGGAGTGGCTGAAGAACATCTCGTGGGCGCCTTCGTGGGCGCCGCTGCTGGCCAGCCTGATCACGATCCTCCTGATCCTGGTGCTCGGCTTCGTGGTGCGCAACATCTCCCATCGGGTGATCGGCAAGGTGGTGAACCGGGCGGCCGTCGGCGGAGCGCTCACCAACCGGTTCCGCAGGGGCGCCGCCACCGACGGCATCGACGCGCTGCTGCACGAGCGCCGCAAGCAGCGGGCCGAGACCATGGGGTCGGTGCTCAAGCACGTCGCCTCGATCGTCATCCTCGGCACCGCCGTGCTGACCGTGCTCGACCGGCTGACGATCCCCATCGCGCCCCTGCTGACCAGCGTCGGCATCCTGGGCGTGGCGATCGGCTTCGGCGCGCAGGAGCTGGTCAAGGACTTCATCGCGGGCATGTTCATGCTGCTGGAGGACCAGTACGGCGTCGGCGACGTGATCGACGCGGGCGCCGCCGTCGGCACGGTCGAGGCGGTCACCCTCCGCGTCACCCGCCTGCGCGACGCCGACGGCCGCGTCTGGTACGTGCGCAACGGCACGATCACCCGCGTGGGCAACGAGTCGCAGGGCTGGTCGCGGGCCTACTTCGACGTCCCGGTGGCCTACGACGCCGACATCACGGCGGTGCGCGCGGCGCTGGAGAACGTGGCCGAGGAGATCTGGGCCGACCCCGAGTACCGCGAGAGCGTGATCGTGGAGCAGCCGCAGGTGTACGGCGTGGAGCAGCTGTCCGACAGCGCGCTGGTGTTCCGCATCACCGCCAAGACGCTCCCGTCGAGGCAGGCCGAGGTCGCAAGGGAGATCCGGCTCCGGGTGAAGTCGGCCCTGGACTCCGCCGAGATTCCCATGGTCGCGATCTCATAAGCTGGGAACGTGACAGAGACCTCCTTCTACGACGCCGTGGGCGGTGAGGAGACCTTCCGCCGCCTTGTCCACCGCTTCTACGAGGGCGTCGCGGAAGACCCGCTGCTCCGGCCGCTCTATCCCGAGCCCGACCTGACGGGCGCAGAAGACCGGCTGCGCGGGTTCCTGATCCAATACTGGGGCGGCCCCAACGCCTACAGCCAGGAACGCGGCCACCCCAGGCTGCGCATGCGCCACGTGCCGTTCGTGATCGGCGAGGCGGAGCGTGACGCCTGGCTGCGGCACATGCGTGACGCGGTCGACTCGCTAGGGCTGCCGGAGGAGCAGGAGACGCGGCTCTGGGACTATCTGGTCTACGCCGCCCACAGCCTGGTGAACTCGCCCACATAACGGGCATGACCGCCACATGGATATCCCCTGGTGGCGCGATGCCGTCGTCTATGAGATCTATGTTCGCAGCTTCGCCGACGCCTCAGGAGACGGCGTCGGCGACCTGGCCGGGGTGCGGGAGCGGTTGCCGTACCTGAGGAGGCTGGGGGTCGACGCCATCTGGCTGACGCCGTTCTACCCTTCTCCGATGGCCGACGGCGGCTACGACGTGGCCGACTACCGCGGCGTCGATCCGCTGTTCGGCACGCTGGGCGACTTCGACGCCCTGGTGGCCGAGGCGCACGAGCTCGGGCTGAAGGTGCTCGTCGACGTCGTGCCCAACCACAGTTCGTCCGAGCATCCGTGGTTCCAGGCCGCGCTGCGCGGCGAGGGGCGCGACCGGTACGTCTTCCGCGACACGATCAACAACTGGCAGTCCACGTTCGGCGGCCCGGCGTGGACGCGGGTCCCCGACGGGCAGTGGTATCTGCACCTGTTCGCCCCCGGGCAGCCCGACTTCAACTGGCGCAACCCCGAGGTGCACGCGGAGTTCCTCGACGTCCTGCGGTTCTGGCTGGACAAGGGCGTCGACGGGTTCCGCATCGACGTGGCCATGGGCCTGTACAAGGCCGAGGGGCTGCCCAACGTCGGCGACCAGTCGTTCAAGTCGGTCTCGCCGGTCTGGGGTCAGCCGGAGGTGCACGGTGTCTACCGCGACTGGCGCAGGCTGCTCGACTCCTATCCGGGCGAGCGCATGGCCGTGGGCGAGGTGTGGACCGACAGCGCCGAGGACCTCGCCCTCTACGTACGCCCCGACGAGCTGCACCAGAGCTTCAACTTCGCCTGGCTGCAGGCGCCCTGGTCGCCGACGGCGTTCAAGAAGGTGATCGACGACACGCTGTCCTCGGTGCCGTTCGCGACGTGGGTGCTGTCCAACCACGACGTCGTACGCCATCGCACCCGCTACGAGACCGCCGATCCCGGCACGGGCCTCGCGCGGGCCAGGGCGGCGCTGCTCACGATGCTGGCGCTGCCCGGCTCGGCCTACCTCTACCAGGGCGAGGAGCTCGGCCTGCCGGAGGTGACCGACCTGCCGGACGAGGCCAGGCAGGACCCGGTCTTCTTCCAGTCGGAGGGCAAGCTGCCGGGACGTGACGGCTGCCGGGTGCCGATCCCGTGGTCGGCCGAGTCCCCGTCCTACGGGTTCTCGCCGGCGGGGGTCAGGCCGTGGCTGCCGCAGCCGGCCACGTTCGCGGAGCTGACGGCCGAGAAGCAGGAGGGCGACGCGGACTCGACGCTGGAGTTCTACCGCCGGGCCCTCGCCTGCCGCCGTGACCTGGCAGGATCGATTCCTTACACCTTGGAGTGGCTGGAGTCCCCCGAGGGAGTGCTTTTCTTCTCCCGCGGGCCGCTCATCTGCGGAATCAACTGCGGCACGGAGGCCGCCCGGCTGCCCGAGCACGACAGCGTGCTGCTGGCGAGCGGTCCGATCGCCGGAGGGCTGCTGCCGCCGGACACCGCCGTGTGGCTGCGCCGGGAGTCATGACCCCGGGCGCCTCTCACCGCGGACGGGGATCACCGGCAGCGAGAGCACCGCGCAGGCCAGGCCCGCCGCGAACGCCGCCCAGTACCCCGTCCCGGTGATCAGCGCCCCGGCCAGCGGGGTCACGGCCAGGGCGACGACGTTCTGGACGGTGTTGTGCGTGCCGAGCACCTTGCCCGCCCAGGCGGGCCCGGCCAGCTCGCCCGCCGCCAGATAGGCGAGCCCGTTGCCCGACACGGTGAGCACGGAGGCGGCGGCGAGCATGGCCGGGCCGGGCCAGGAGCCGGTGACGGTGCCCGCGACCAGCAGGGCGAGCACGACCAGGCAGCAGGAGGTGAGCAGCAGCAGGGGCCGCATGCGCAGGCCGAGCCGGTCGGACCAGCGGCCGACGGCGACGCGTACCACGGCTCCGGCGATGGCCGAGAGGCCGAACAGCCTGCCGGCCGCGACGCCGTCCCAGCCGTAGAGGCCGACGAGGCAGGTCACGCCGTACGTGCTGACCACGATCTGGGGCACCGCGTGCAGCGCGCTGGTCGCGTGCACCCGCCAGAGCACCGGCTGCCGGTACGGCGAGCGCGCGGGCTCCGCGCTCGCCCCGGCGACCGTGTGCGGCGGCTCGGCCAGGAAGAGCGCGGCGAGCACGGCGGCGAGCAGGCTGACGGCGGCGCACACGAGCAGCACGCCGGACAGCCCGTGGGCCCGCGCGACCGGCGGCAGCACGAACGCCGCGACGGCCATGCCCAGCGTGTAGGAGACCTGCCGCAGCCCCATGGCGACCCCGCGCTCGGGGGGACGGAACCAGCGCAGCACGATCCGGCCGCCGCCGACCATGGCGGCCGAGCCCGCCGCCCCGGCCAGCGCGAGCAGCACGATCACCGCCCAGGCGGGCCCGGCGAAGGCGACGGCGGCGAACAGCAGGGCCGCCAGGCCCACGCCGGCGCCCAGCACGATCCGCTCGCCGTGCCGGTCGGCGAGCGCGCCCCAGGCCACGAGCGCGACCAGCACGCCGATGGCCGGGGCGTTGCCGATGATCCCGGCGACCGCCAGCGGCACCCCGAAGTGGCGTTCGATCTCCGGCATGACGAGGGGCAGCCCGAAGAGCCCTAACGTGACGCTGGCGTGGGCGTTGACGCCCAGCCCGAGCATCACCCAGCGCCTGGCGCCTGGGGATTCCAGGGTCAGTCCTGCGTCGAGTAACGCTTGAGCTGGAGGAGCTCGTCCTCGGTGAGCCGGCGCGGGGCGGCGCGTTCGACGTCGTAGGCCACGATGACGGAGGTGGCGGTCGCGTAGACGGTGTCGTCGTCGCGGATCTCGTAGGCCAGGGTGAAGCGGACCGGCCTGATGCCGGTCACCCAGGTCTCGACCCTGATCGGGTCGGGGCGCAGGCCGAGCGGGCGCCGGTAGTCGATCTCGTGGCGGGTGACCACGAGCCCGCCGAGCGGCTGCTCGCCGGCCCTGACCGGATCGACGGCGAACATGGCGAAGCGGGCGTCCTCAAGGTAGTCGAGGAAGCGCACGTTGTTCACATGCCCTTGGGAGTCGATGTCGGCGAATCTGACCATGCGGGGGAAGACGTGCCGTCGCGCCGGGGAGGGTTCTGCCACGTCAGACACCGTACCCGTTCCGGTCAGCCGGTCCTGCGCCGGGCCAGGCAGGCCAGCACGGTCAGCACGGAGATCGAGGCCATGCAGGTGAGCGCCCAGCGGTAGCCGGTCACGAGCTGGGCGATGGCCTCGCCGTCGATCCGCGAGAGCGTCCCGGCGAAGACGCTCTGGTGCAGGGCGATGGGCAGGGGCGCGGTGATGATCGACAGGACGAGTCCCGTGCCGACGACGTTGCCGGTGTTCTGGAGCATGAGGCGCATGGCGTTGACGATGCCGAGGCGTTCGGAGGGCAGGCCGTCCAGGATGGCGGTGTTGTTGGAGGGCAGGAACGCGCCCGACCCCAGCCCGATGAGCACCAGCCCGGCCGTGATCGCCACGTACGGCGTGTCCGTGGACATCGTCACGAGCAGCACCAGCAGCCCGCAGGTGGTGGTGGCGGCCCCGGCGGCGGCGAGCGTGCGCGCGCTCATCAGCCGCTGCAGGAACCCCGAGGTCACCGACGCGATCATGGCCGCCACCGCGAGCGGCAGCACCTTCAACCCCGCCTGTACGGGATCCTCCCCCCGCACGGCCTGGAAGTAGAGCGCGACGAGGAAGACCATGCCCATCCGCGCCACGGCGTTGAGGAAGGAGGCGAGCGTGCCGAAGGCGAAGGCGCGCTCGCGGAACAGGCTCATGTCCACGACGGGATGCGCGGCCCGCCGTTCCCTGGCGACGAACAGCGGCAGCCCGACCACGAACCCGGCGAGCCCCGCGACCACCACCGGATGCCCCCACCCCAGCCTGCTGAACTCCGACAGCGCCAGCAGCAGCCCGCCGAGTGTGATCAGCACGAGCACGCTCCCCGGCAGGTCGAGCCCCCGCTCGCGCCCGGCGGGCTCGACCCTGCGCAGCGTGATCGCCCCCCACACCAGGCAGATCACGCCGATCGGCACGTTGAACCAGAACACCCAGCGCCAGCCCAGGTTCGCGGCGAGCACGCCGCCGAGCGTGGGCCCGATCAGCCCGGCGATGGAGAAGGAGGCCACGTAGACGCCCATGCCCTCGCCCAGCCGCTCGCGTGGGAAGGCGTCGCTGACCAGGGCGGCGCTGTTGGTGAGCAACATGGCGGCGCCGACGGCCTGCGCGACCCGCAGGGCCACGATCGCCCAGGCGTTCGGGGCGAACCCGGCCAGCAAGGCGGCGGTGGTGTAGATGGCCAGCCCCAACAGGTACATCCTGCGCCTGCCGAACATGTCGGCCAGGCGGCCGAATACCACCATGAGGACGGTCGTGGTCAACTGGAAGCCCAGGAGGATCCAGCCCGCGGCCGTGGCGTCGGCCCCGGTGTGCCGGGCGATCTCGGGCAGCGCGACGTTGATCGCGCTGCCGCCGAGCCCGGTCAGCACGCTGGCCAGGCTCACGACCGACAGCGTGCGCCAGGCGTAGCCGACAGGGGTGGTGGTGGTCGTCGTCACCAAGGGACCTACCTTTTCTAGATTTTAATACTAGAATCCAATTCAAGTCGTCAGCCGGTCAAGGATCGAGGTGTCGGATGAGCGGGATAGTCGAAGGCCGCGTGGTGATCGTCACAGGTGCGGCCAGGGGCATCGGGCGCGGGCACGCGCTGGAGTTCGCCAGGCAGGGCGCGAAGGTCGT
Source organism: Nonomuraea sp. (assembly GCA_013362835.1). The sequence goes on from JABFVJ010000404.1 coordinate 15,863, forward strand.
GGTCAACGACCTGGGCGCGGAGGTGGACGGCACCGGGTCGTCCGGGGCCGCGGCGGAGGTGGTGGCGGAGATCGAGGCGATGGGCGGCGAGGCCATCGTCAACGGCGAGGACGTCTCGGACTTCGAGGGCGCCGAACGCCTGATCAGGTCGGCCGTCGAGCACTTCGGCGACCTGCACGTGCTGGTCAACAACGCGGGCATCCTGCGTGACCGCATGCTGGTCAACATGACCATCGACGAGTGGGACGCGGTGATCAAGGTCCACCTGCGCGGCACGTTCGCGCCCCTGCGGCACGCCGCCGCCTACTGGAGGGCCAAGGCGAAATCGGGCGAGCAGCTAGATGCCCGGATTATCAACACAACGTCGTCCTCCGGCATCTACGGTAACCCCGGGCAGGGCAACTACGGCGCCGCCAAGGCCGGCATCGCGAGCCTGACCGTGATCGCGGCCAAGGAGCTGGAGCGCTACGGCGTGACCGTCAACGCCATCGCCCCCGCCGCGCTCACCCGCATGACGGAGAACCTCATCCCGGCCGGCGCGACCGGCGCCGACGCCGACGACATCGCGCCTCTGGTGGTCTGGCTGGCCAGCGCCGAGGCCCGCGCCATCACCGGCCGGGTGTTCAACGTGCGCGGCGGCGTGATCAGCGTGGCCGAAGGCTGGCACGCGGGCCCCGGCGTGGACAAGGGCGGCCGCTGGGACCCGGCCGAGCTGGGCGCGGTCGTCCCCGCCCTGGTGGACAAGGCCGCGCCCAACGCGCTCACCAACGGCCGCATCCCCGGACGGGAGGACTGACATGCCGCTCGACCACTCGGCGATCGGCGTCGAAGGCCCGGCCCTCGAACGTACGTGGACCGCCAAGGACACCATGCTGTACGCCCTCGGGGTCGGCTCGGGGCTCGACGAGCTGGAGTTCGCGACCGAGAAGGGGCAGCGGGTGCTGCCGACGTTCGCGGTGCTGGCCGCGCAGGCGCCGGGACGGCGGATCGGCGACTTCGACCCGGCCATGCTGGTCCACGCCGAGCAGGGCTTCGAGCTGCACAGGGAGCTGCCGGCCGCGGGCGGCGTACGGACGACGTCGAAGGTCACGGGGATCTACGACAAGGGTTCGGGCGCGCTGGTGACCAGCGAGGCCAGGGCCGTCGACCTGGAGACCGGCGAGCTGGTGATCGCCTCGCGCAGCTCGGTGTTCATCAGGGGCGAGGGCGGCTTCGGCGGCGACCGGGGGCCACGCGACGAGTGGGCGGTGCCCGACCGGGCGCCCGACCACAAGGTGACGTACGCGACGCGGCCCGACCAGGCGCTGATCTACCGGCTGTCCGGGGACTACAACCCGCTGCACAGCGATCCCGCGTTCGCCGCGCGAGCCGGGTTCGACCGGCCGATCCTGCACGGGCTCTGCACGTACGGGGTCACCGGACGGGCCCTGCTGCACACGCTGGCCGGGTCGGACCCGTCGCGGTTCAAGGCCATGTCGGGGCGGTTCAGCAGCCCGGTCTTCCCCGGCGAGTCGCTGACCGTCTCCATCTGGACCGACGGCGACGACGTGCTGTTCAGGACGGCCAAGGACGACGGGACGGTGGTGATCGACCGGGGCCGGGCGACGATCAGCCCTCGCTGAGGCCCTTGAGGGGATCGAGGCGGTGGATGAGCTTCATCGCCGCCTCGATGATCTCCCGGGCCTCCTCCTCGGTGTCGGAGGTGGCCACCTCGCGGGCGGCCTCGCCGATGATGCTGGTGAGCACCGCCACGGTGAACCGGTCGAGCGGGTCGCCCCCGGCGCCGAGCAGCACGGCGTTCTGGCGCACCCACTCGCGCCCGCGGGTGCGGCGGATCAGCTCGAAGCCGGGCGGGCCGTCGCCGTCGATGAAGAGCCTGACCAGGTCGCGCCGGTCCCAGGCGCCGTCGAGGTAGGCGCGGGCGCCGGCGATCAGCAGCTCGACCGGGTCGCTGACGCCGGCCTTCTTGGCCTTGGCCACGCTCGCGGCCGACGCCTGCTCGTGGGCGGCCTGGTGGTCCTCGTAGAGGGCGAGGAACAGCTCGGTCTTGCCGCCGAAGTGGTGGTAGAGGCTGCCCACGCTGGAGCCGGCGCGGGCGACGACCTCCGAGACGTTGGCCTCGGCGAAGCCGTGCTCACTGAAGACCTCGCGCGCGGCCTGCAACATGCTCTTGCGCGTCTGAGCCGTACGGCTCCACTCCCACGACGACTTGCGTGCCATGCGCCCCATCCTAACCTGCCAAATTCTAGAATCTGATTCTTGACAGAACGCCCTCGCCGCTAGAACCTCTTACTAGAGAACGATTCTAGAAATTCAGGAGGCGGCTGTGGACTTCTCGCTCACCCCCGAGGAACGGCAGATCCGCGACACCGTACGTTCCTTCATCGAGAAAGAGATCATGCCGCTGGAGCCCGAGGTGCTGCGCAACGAGCGCGAAGGGCGTCCCGGGCTCGACCCCGAGGTCGTCCGCGACCTGCGGGCCAAGGCCAGGAAGTCCGGCTTCTGGGGCATCAACACCCCCGAGGAGTACGGCGGCGCCGCCCTCGGCCCGATCATGTCCGCGATCATCGCCATGGAGATGGGCAGGACGTTCGTGCCCTTCTCCTTCGGCGGCAGCGCCGACAACATCCTGTACGCGGGCACCGACGAGCAGAAGCAGCGCTACCTCATCCCCACCATCGAGGGCGAGCGGCGCTCCTGCTTCGCGATCACCGAGCCGGGCGCCGGCTCCGACGCCCGCAACATCCGCACCCGCGCCACCCGCGACGGCTCCGAATGGGTCGTCAACGGCGAGAAGACGTTCATCACCGGCGGCAGCGAGGCCGACTTCGTCATGGTGTTCGCGGTCGCCGAGGGCCACGGGGTGACCTGCTTCCTGGTGGACCGGGACATGGGCTGGAAGTCCGAGCCGATCCCCACCATGGGCGAGTGGGGCCCGGCCGCGCTGGTCTTCGAGGACGTACGGGTGCCCGAGGAGAACATCCTGGGCGAGCTCGGCAAGGGCTTCGAGCTTGCCATGTCCTGGATCGGGCAGGGACGCTACATGATCCCGGCCCGCGCGATCGGCTCGGCCGAGCGCATGCTCCAGATGGCCATCGACTACGCCAAGATCCGCAAGTCGATGGGCCAGACGATCTCGGAGTACCAGGCCATCCAGTGGATGATCGCCGACTCGCAGGTGGAGATCGAGGCGGCCAAGTGGCTCACCCTGCACGCGGCCTGGCAGGTGCAGCAGGGCATGGACGCCCGCCACGCCTCCTCCATCGCCAAGCTCAACGGCGCGGTGATGGCCAACCAGGTCGTGGACCGGGTGCTGCAGATCCACGGCGGCATGGGCTACACCAAGGAGCTGCCGATCGAGCGGTGGTATCGGGAGCTGCGCCTGCTGCGCATCTTCGAGGGCACCGACGAGATCCAGCGCCGCACGATCGCCCGCAACCTCATCAAGGGCCACGCCAAGCTCGGCCTGATCGGAGAATAGTCCATGTCGGTCGAGGCACTGTTCAATCCGCGCTCGATCGCCCTGGTGGGGGCCACGGACAAGTCGGGGTGGTCGGTCAGCACGCTGCTGAACCTGCGTACCCACGGCTTCTCCGGGCCCGTCCATCTGGTGAATCCCCGGGGTGGGGTGGTTCACGGGTCGCCGGCCTTCCGCAGCCTGACCGAGATCCCCACCCCGGTCGACCTCGCCTACGTCATGGTGCCGACGTCGGCCGTGCTCGCGGTGCTGCGCGAGGGCGCCAAGCTGGGCATCCGGTGTTACGTGGTCCTGACGGCCGGGTTCGGGGAGGCGGGGGCGGAAGGCGCCCGGATGGAAGCGGAAATTTCCGACTTCGCCCGGGAGAACGACCTGACCGTCCTCGGCCCCAACGGCAACGGCTACATCAACGCCGCCGCCGACGTGACCCCGTACGGGCTGCCCATCCCCGAGCCGCTGCTGCGCGGGTCGGTCGGCGTGGTGCTGCAGAGCGGCGCGCTGGCCAGCTCGGTGCTCGCCTTCGCCCAGGCCCGCAACGTCGGCATCAGCCTGCTGACCTCGATGGGCAACGAGACGGTCGTCACGGTCACCGACGTGGTCGACTACCTCGTGGACGACCCGGCGACCAAGGTCATCGCCCTGTTCCTGGAGACGATCAGGAACCCGGCCGAGTTCGCGCGCGTCGCGCACCGGGCGCTCGTGGCGGGCAAGCCGATCGTGGCGCTCAAGATCGGCCGCAGCAAGCTGGCCTCGCACACCGCGCAGGCCCACACGGGCGCGCTCGTGGGCGACGACGACGTCATCGACGCGGCGCTGCGTCAGCTCGGCGTGATCAGGGTCCGCTCGCTGGAGGACCTGATCATCACGTCGGGGCTGCTGGCCTCCACCGGCCCGCTGCCCGGCCGGCGCGTGGGCGTCGTCACCCCGTCGGGCGGCGCCTCGGAGATCATCGCCGACCGGGCCGAGGACGAGGGCCTTGAGCTGCCCGCGTTCGCCCCCGCCACGGTCGAGCGGCTGGCGGAGATCGTCCCGTCGTTCGGTACCGTGCAGAACCCGCTCGACGTCACCGGCTACGTCCTCATCGACCGCACGCTGCTCGGGCGGGCCCTGGAGGTGGTGACCGCCGATCCCGGCATCGACCTCGTCATGCTCCTGTCCGAGCCGCCCAAGGTCGCCCCGCCCGACCCCGCCCCCGCCTTCGCCCTGTACGCCGCCAGCGCGCGGCGCATCGCCGAGTCGCCGGTGCCGGTCGTGGTGGTGAGCAACGTGCTGACCGACATCACCGAGTTCGGGCGGCAGGTGCAGCAGGAGACCGGCTTCCCGTACGTGGTGGGCGGGATCGAGCACGGCCTGACCGCGATCGGCGCGGCGGTGCGCTGGTCGGAGGCCCATCGCCGGGCGGCGACCCGCGCGTACGCGACGCCGGCCGCGGTCACCGGCGCTCCTGAGGGCGCGAGCGGCGTGTGGGCCGAGCACCGGGCCGGCGCCCTGCTCGCCTCGGCCGGGCTGCCCGTGGTGCCGTCCGAGCTGGTCGGCGAGGAGGAGGCGGCCGTGGCGGCGGCCGACCGCTTCGGCTACCCGGTGGTGCTCAAGGCCGCGGCCGAAGGGCTCGGACACAAG
>JABFVJ010000142.1 GCA_013362835.1 Nonomuraea sp.
CGTCCGCCCACGTCGGCGCTGGTGACGGCCCACCGGGCGCTGCCGATCGAGGATACGATCAGGCTGGTGACCGAGCGGGCGCCCGGCGGGTTCGCCGACATCGCCGACGTGCTGACCGGGCCCGAGCTCGCCGCCATGGCCGACGCGCAGCGCGGCGTGTCCGACGCCGACGTGCGGGCGCTCAACGAGCGGGAGTCCTGGAGCGTTCACATTCCATGACAGCCGCGAATACTGAAGGGTAAGATCCCGCACTGTATGGCTTTAACCGATATTTCCGACTCGTCGAGTCTCCCCCCGCCCTAGGACACCCATGCTCGAAATAGAGAACCTCTCCCACGTGTACGGCGGCGGTGGCCCGAACGCGCACCACGCCATCGAAGGTCTGAACCTGAGCGTCGCCGCCGGCGAGCTGCTGTGCATCGTCGGGCCCTCTGGAGCGGGAAAGTCGACCCTGCTGCGCTCGATCGCCGGTCTGATCACGCCGACCGGCGGCGAGGTGCGCGTCGAGGGCAAGCTCGTGCGGCAGACGCCCGACAACCTGGCCGTGGTGTTCCAGGACTACAGCCGCTCGCTGTTCCCGTGGATGTCGGTGGCCGACAACGTGGCGCTCCCGCTGCGCCGCAGGGGCATGGACAAGCGGCAGCGCCGCGAGGCCGCGCAGGAGGCGCTGGAGTCGGTGGGCCTGAACGGCGCCGAGAAGAAATACCCGTTCCAGCTCTCCGGCGGCATGCAGCAGCGCGTCGCCATCGCGCGGGCGCTGGCCTACCGGCCCTCGCTCATGCTCATGGACGAACCCTTCGGGTCGGTCGACGCCCAGACGCGGGAAGACCTCGAAGACCTCGTGCTGAAGGTGCGCGGCCACCACCAGATGACGATCGTGCTCATCACGCACGACATCGACGAGAGCGTCTACGTCGGCGACCGCGTCGTGATCCTGTCGAAGGCGCCCGCGCACGTGGTCGGCGACCTCAAGGTCGACCTGCCCGGCCCGCGCGACCAGATCACCACCCGCGAACACCCCGACTTCGTCCACCTGCGTGCCGAGGTCGGCCGGATGGTCCGGGGCCACGCCACCGTCTGACCGTCACGCGCGGGTGCGGGCCACGAGGAGCGCGACGTCGTCCTCGCAGGTCCTGCCGCCCGTCATCGTCTCGACGACCGAGTCGCAGAAGCGCTCCAGCGGGAGCGGCGCGCGGGACAGCGCCGCGCCGAGACGCTCGATGCCCGCCTCGATGTCGGCGTCGCGGGTCTCGATCAGGCCGTCGGTGTAGAGCGCGATCAGGCTGCCCTCGGGGAGTTCGAGGTCGAGCGACTGGAAGGCGCCGAGGCCGAGGCCGATCGGGGTGCCGCTGGGCGGGCGGGGGAAGGTGACCGCGCCGTCGGGGGTGACGATCCCGGGGGGCGGGTGCCCGGCCGTGGCCATCGTGCAGCGCCGGGCCGAGGGGTCGTAGACGGCGTACAGGCAGGTGGCTCCCGTGGGGTCGGGCGGCAGGCCGCCGTCGTCGGCGTCCTCTCCGAGGCGTACGACCAGGTCGTCGAGGTGGGCGAGCAGCTCGTCGGGCGGCAGGCCCACGTACGCGAGGGTGCGTACGGCGGTGCGCAGGCGTCCCATGGTCGCGGCGGCGTTGATGCCGTGGCCCGTCACGTCGCCGACGACCAGGGCGACCCGGCCGCCGTCCAGCCGTACGACGTCGAACCAGTCGCCGCCGACCCCCTCGTGGACGTCGGAGGGCAGGTAACGCGAGGCCACCTCGACCGCGCTCCCGCCCGTCAGGCCGCGCGGCAGCAGGTCGCGCTGGAGCGCCAGGGCGGCGTTGCGCTCGCGCGTGTACCGGCGGGCGTTGTCGATGCTCAGCGCCGCCCGCCCGCCCAGCTCCTCCGCCAGCATCAGGTCGTCCCTCGTGTACGGCGCCGGATTGTCGTTGCGGACGAACACCGCGATGCCCAGCACGTCTCCCCTGGCCTCCAGCGGGACGATGATCAGCGTGTGCATCCCCGTGGCGTGGATGACCCTTGACCGCTCGGGGTCCTGGCCGAGCCAGCCGCCCGGCGAGGTGTCGAGCACGGGCTCGAAGTGAGCCCGTCCCGAGGCCAGGACCTCGGTGAAGGGCGACGAAGGCGGCACGAAGACCGCCTGGCCGATCGGCCACAGCGACTCCGGGATGCCCTCGTGGACCGAGGCCACGCCCGCCCGGCGGAACACGGGCACGCTCACCTCCGTCGCGGCCAGCCGCTGCAGCGGCACGGTGTCCGGCAGGACCGACTCGGCGAGATCGACGGTGACGTAGTCGGCGAGGATCGGCACGGCGAGGTCGGCCAGCTCCTGGGCGGTCTTCCAGACGTCGAGCGTGCTGCCGATGCGCACGCCGGCCTGCCGCAGCACGGCCAGGCGGTCGCGGGCCGGGCTGTGGCTGATGTCCATGGCGACGGAGTAGACGCCGAGCGGCCGGCCGTCCACGCCTTCGAGGCGGAAGAGCGAGGTCGACAGGGTGCGTTCGACCCGCTTGTCCGGTGAGGTCCAGCGGGCCTCGCGGTCGACCTGCGGGACGCCGTCGGCCAGCACCTTGCGCATCGCCTCCTGCGCGGCCCCGGTGTCGACCCCGGGAATGGGATCGGTCAGGGCGCGGCCGGCCTCGTAGTGGGGGAAGACCGCCTGGAGGCGTCGCGCGGCCGGGTTCAGCCAGACGCAGCGCAGGTCGCGGTCCCAGATCGCCATGCCCACCGGGGTGCGGCCCAGCAGCGACCCCACCACCGAGCACGTGCCGCCGCCCGCGACCGGGGTGAGCGCGAGGATCCAGGAGGACCGCTCCCCCGGCGTGCGCAGCCGGACGCCCTCGGCGCGTACGAGGAGCCGGGAGCCGTCGTGCCGCCGGGCTTCGAGCAGGCCGGACCAGCGTTCCCGGCCCTCGAACCGCTCGCGCAGCGCCGCGGCGCGCGCGTCCAGGTCGTCCGGCATGAGCAGGAGCGAGACGTCGCGGCCGAGGACGTCGGCGGCCCGGTGGCCGAGCAGCTCCTCCGCGGCCCGCGTCCAGCCGGTCACCGTGCCGTCGGCGCCGGTCACGACGACCGCGGGGAGACCCGCTTCCAGCGCGCTGTCAGAAATGGACATGACGACATCCATTCCCCCGTCGAGCACGTCCATGACCTGCGACGATCCATGACCATGGCCGGGCGCGGCCCCGCGCGGGGCCGCGCCCGGCGATCCGCTACGGCTTGGTGTGGCCGCCCGTGTACGCGCCCGACCCGCTGTAGGCGTGCACCCGGACGCGGTACGTCCCGGCCGTCCCGTTGTAGGTCAGCGACTCGTCAGGCCCGCTGCCGCTGCTGCTGGCCACCGTGGACCAGCCGAGGATGCCCTGCTTCTGCAGGTACAGATCGAAGTCGACCCCGGCGGGCCCGTCGAGGCATGCCCGGTGCGTCCCGGCGGCGGCCGTGTACCCGGAGCTGTTCGGGTAGTACACGTTCTGCCCGCTGGTCAGGTTCCCGGAGATCGGCGTCTGGTAGCCGGTGCAGTTGCCCGGCGTCGTGCCGACGGTGATGTTCTTGCTGGTGGAGTTCGTGGCGCCGCCGTTGTCGGTGACGGTGAGCGTCACCGTGTACGTGCCGGCCGCCGCGTAGGTGTGCGACGCCGTCGCGCCGCTGCCGGAGGAGCCGTCACCGAAGGTCCACGCGTAGGAGGCGATCGTCCCGTCCGCGTCGCTGGAGCCCGACCCGTTGAACGAGCACGCTCTCGTGGTGTTGTCGCACGACTCCGTGTAGCTCGCCACCGGCGGCTGGTTGCCTCCGGTCGTCGGCGGGTACTGCGTGGCGTCGTGCACGTCGAGCAGCGGTTCCTTGACCCCGTCGGTGGAGTCGTCGGTCCAGTTGGCGTTGCCCGTGGCCTTCAGCTTGTCCCGTACGGCCAGCGCCCCCGCCCTGGTGGTCGGCTTGTTGGCGCCGCTGGTCAGGACCGCGGCCGCGCCCGCGACGTGCGGGCTGGCCATGGAGGTGCCGCTGATGGTGTTGTAGCCGCCGTTCATCCACGTGGAGTAGATGCAGGTGCCCGGTGCGGCGACCTCGACGGTGGTGCCGAAGTTGGAGAACCAGGCGAGCGTGTCGTCGGTGTCGGTGGCCCCGTCCGTACGGCACGGCACGGTGATCGTGCCGGCCAGGCCGCCGGGCAGGCCGTCGAAGTCGGTCAGCGCGGAGACGGTGACGACGTCGGCGTGGTTGGCGGGGAAGAAGCCGGAGGCGTTGGCCGAGCTGTTGCCCGCGGCCACGACCACGACGACGCCCGCGTTGGTGGCGTTGGTGATGGCGTTGCTGATCGCCGAGCTGGTGCAGCCCTGGCAGCCGAGGCTCATGTTGATGACCTCGATCGTGCTCGCCCTGGCCACGACCCAGTCGATGCCGGCGGCGATCCCGGACAGCGTGCCGGAACCCGCCGAGTTGAGCACCTTGACGGCGTGGATCCTGGCGCCGGGGGCGACGCCGACCGCGCCGATGGTGTTGTCGATGGCGCCGATCGTGCCCGCGACGTGGCTGCCGTGCCCGTTGTCGTCGTCGCCGGTGCCCGAGCAGACGCCGCTGGTGCAGTTGGTGCTCGCCACCACGTTCAGGTCGGGGTGGTCGAGGTCGACGCCGGTGTCCACGACCGCCGCGTCCACGTCGACGCGGACGTCGTCGGTGCCGTCGATGTCGAGGTTGATGTTCTGGTCGGCGAAGATGCGCTTGATGCCGCTGGGCACGGTCTGGGCGAAGGCGTGCACCTCGTGGTCGGGCTCGACGGTGAGCACACCCGCCTCGCCCCTCAGCTTCGTGGCCTCCTCGGGGGTGAGGAGGGCGGTGTAGCCCTGGAAGGCGTACCGGTAGGTGCCCACCAGCACACCCTTGTGTGCCGCGACCTGCTGCTGCGCCTCGCCGGCCACCTGCGCCCTGGGGACGTTGGCGAGCTGGACGATGTAGCGCTGCTGGTCGGCGGCGGCTGGAGACGCGGCCTCGGCGACGGTCGCCCAGCTGGACAGAGCCAGGCAGACGCCGGAGGCCAGGGTTAACAGGGTCCTCGTTCGACGCATGAAGGGGGCCTTTCTCCGGGGGTGACATGAGCTGCGCTCATGCGGCTTGTGCGGAACATCGCATATGACAGCAAGTCAGGCAATACTGAAATATCTGTCATAGATCGT
>JABFVJ010000128.1 GCA_013362835.1 Nonomuraea sp.
GGCGGCCGGCGGGGTGGGCGGCGCGGTGGTGCCGCTGCTGGCGGCACGCGACGTGCACGTGCTGGCCACCGCGATCCCGGAGGACGACGACTACCTGCGCGCCTTGGGGGCCTCGGAGACGATCGACCACCACTCGTCCGACGTGGCCGCCGAGACCCTGCGCCGCCATCCGGACGGCGTCGACGCGCTGCTCAACCTGGCCCTTCCCGGAGCGGCCCTGCCCGCCCTCGCCCACGTCGTACGCCCGGGAGGCCGCCTGCTGAACATCGCCTTCCCCAGCCCCGATCCGTCCACCGGCTTCGAGACGCTCTACACCCTCGCCCGGCCCGGCGACCTCGACGAGGTGGCCGCCCTCGCCGTGGCCGGCGTGCTCCCCTCCACCGTCTCCCGCCGCTACCCGCTGGCCGAGGCCGCGCGGGCGTACCGGGACCTGGTGCACGGGCACGTACGGGGGAAGCTGGTCGTCACCGGATGACGGCGGGAGAGCTCGCGTCGCGGATCAGCGGGCGCGGCGGCCCGCCGTCGATCCCGGCCGCCCACACGTCGCCGTCCTTGGCGTAGAGCACGGTCGTGTCGTCCAGCCAGGCGGCCTGGTCGTCGACGCTGGCCCGCTCCCCCAGCGGACGTTCCCGCATCGTCGCCAGGTCCAGCACGTGCAGCCGCCACGGCCCCGGGGAGACCCGCTTCTTGAACACCAGCCGTGTGCCGTCCGGCGACAGCGAAGGGCATTCGGCGTTCTCCCTGAGCGCGCGGGCGCGCCAGGCCGCGAAGTCGCCCTCCACCAGGTACGTCTTCCCCTTCGTCGCGACGGTCGCGTAGAAGCGGTTGTCGTCGGCGGCGAAGGTGACGCCCCAGTAGTTCACGTCGGCCGAGTGGTAGCGCTGGCCGCCGAGGTAGAGCGGGATGTCCTCCATGTTGGTGACGAGGTAGCCGGTGCGGGTGTCGAGGATGCCGGTCCAGGTGGAGAAGCCGCCGCTGCTGTAGGAGTCGCCGGTGACGAACACCGTCCAGGAGGCCATCCGGCCGCTGGCGGACACGCGGGCGCGGCTGGGGATCCCGGCGAGGTTGACGCGGCGGGTCTCCTTCAGCGTCCGGTCGAGGAGGAGCGCCTGGGTGGTGGGCAGCGGGCCGGGCCGGGTGACCAGGCACAGGGTGGTGCCGTTCGCGGTGTGGAAGCGGTCGCACGCCCTGGAGCTGACCTTCGGGACCGCACCCGGGCCTGTGCCGGGCGTGCCGGCGGGACCAGAGGCGGGTACAGAGGCGATCCGGCCGCCGCTGCGCACCAGCACCCGGCCCGGCTCGGCGGTGTCGAACCCGGCGTCGAATCCGGCGGCGGGCCCGGCCGGGCGCGAGGAGGCGGCCCAGGTGGCGTAGGCGGTCGCGCCCCCGGCCAGCACGACCACCGCCGCGACGAGGACGAGCAGCCTTCTCACAGTGACCTCCACGGGCTCTGGGTCCTCTGGCTCATCGCAGCGTCCTCCAGGCGATCACGGCCGCCGCGGCGAGGCCGGTGGACATCACCGCCAGGGCGGGCGTCTCGCCCGTCCCCGCCCACAGCACTCCGAACAGGACGGACGACGCCATCCGGGCCGTCGCCTGACCGGTCTGGAGCAGCGCCAGGCCGCCCGCCCGCGCGCTCGCGGGCAGCATCGGCCCGGCCAGCGCCATGAGAACGCCGTCGGTGGCGGCATAGAAGAGCCCGTGCAGCAGCAGCGCGGGCACCAGCCACGCCGGGCCCATCAGCACCAGGTAGACCGCGAGCAGGGCCGCGTGCCCGGCGACGAACACCGGGGCCCGGCCGAACCGGTCGGACAGCCTGCCGAGCGGCACCGCGAGCAGGAGGTAGGCGGCTGCCGTCCCGAGCGGCAGCAGCGGGAACAGTTCGGGGGCGATCGTCAGCCGCCGCTGCAGCACCAGGTAGACGAACGAGTCGCTGACCGTCACCAGGCCGAGCGCGACCGCCGCCAGGCAGGCCCGGCGGAACCCGGCCTCCTTCATGACGGCCGCGCGCAGCCGCACGCGGGCGGTCAGCGGGCCGCGCCGGTCCCGTACGTACAGAACGAGGAGCACCACGCCCAGCGCGGCGACGCACGCGCTCGTCACGAACACCGCGTCGTAGGCGCCCGCCGTCACCGTCAGCACCGCGAACGCGGCCAGCGGCCCGAGGAAGGCGCCGACGGTGTCCATCGCCCGGTGCACCCCGAACGCGCCGCCGAGCCGTTCGGGCGGGGCGCTCAGGGTGATCAGCGCGTCCCTAGGCGCGGTGCGCAGGCCCTTGCCGGTACGGTCGGCGGCCAGCACCAGCCCGATCGCCGCCACCGACCCGCCCGCCGCGAGCAGGCCCAGCTTGCAGGCGGCGGAGAGCCCGTAGCCGAGCCCGGCCACCAGCTTGCGCCGGTCCCAGCGGTCGGCGGCGTGCCCGCCGGCCACCCTGACCAGCGCGGTGACGCCGAAGTAGAGCCCGTCCAGCACGCCGAACTGCACCAGGCTGAGGCCCAGCGCGCCCACCAGGTACAGCGGCAGCACCGCCGTGACCATCTCCGACGAGACGTCCGTGACCAGGCTGACCAGGCCGAGCGCCACCACGTTGGCGGGCACCGCCCTGGTCAGCCGGGTGCCGAGCAGCGAGATGTACATCTAGTGGCAGGAGTAGGTCGGGCTGCTGTCCTTGACCGAGCCGTCGGTCCCGATCAGCTGCCAGCCGAACGTGTTCGCCGTGAAGGTCAGCTTGAGCACCCCGAAGGTGCCGCTGAGCCGCTTCTGGCTGTTGGGCTGCACGTTCTCGATCTGGTACGGCGAGGCGCCGCCCATGCCGCCGAGCACCTCGACGATGCCGGTGGCGGCGTCGGCCTGGGCGCTCGGGTTCTGCGGGCCGAACCGCTCGTAGTGGTGGTCGTGCCCGTTCAGCACCAGCTCGGCGCCGGCCGCGTACAGGGCCTGCCAGACGGGCCTGGAGACGGGGTCGTTGCCGTGCTCGCCGGAGCTGAACAGCGGGTGGTGCCAGTACGCGGCCACGCACGGCCTGGTGGTGGCGGCGAGGTCGTTCTTGAGCCAGGTGAGCTGGGCGGACTGGTCGAAGTGGTTGGAGTCGAGCGCGACGAAGTGCCAGTTGCCCCGGTCGTAGCTGTAGTAGCTCTTGCCCTGGGGGTAGGCGATGGCGCCGAAGTACGACTTGTACCCGGCTTCCGAGCCGGCCGGGTCGTAGGTCTCGTGGTTGCCGGGGACGGGGTGGGTCCTGGCCTTGAACCTGCCCCACGTCTTGTCGTAGTAGTTGCGGAAGTCGGACAGGCGGGCGTCGTCGTACTGGTTGTCGCCCATGGTGATGACGAACTCGGGGTTCATGGCCTCGACCAGCGCGGCGGTCTTCGGGTGCGCGCACGAGCTCGAACTCGCGGCGCACTGCTCGGCGATGTCACCGGCGGCGGCCACCGTGAACGTGTCGCCGGGCGGGTCGGTCGGCGTGCCGCCGGCGCCGTAGACCTGCATCTCCCACAGGGAGTAGCCGTACTCGGTGCCGCGGGCGGTGCCGTACATGCGGACGTAGCGGCCGGTGGCGGTCAGGGTCAGGTCGTCGGTCCCGCCGTCGCCGGTGGTGGTCGAGTGGACGTCGGTCCAGGCGGAGCCGTCGGAGGAGGTCTGGATCTTGTACGACTCGGCGTACGCGACCTCCCAGGTGAGCTTCACCCGGCTGATCTGCTGAACGGCGCCGAGGTCGACCCGCAGCCATTCGGGGTCGTGGCCCTCGGCCGAGGCCCAGCGGGTGGCGCCGAGGTCGCCGTCGAAGGCGTTCGCGGCGGCGTAGGAGGTGCCTTCCTTGGACGAGGAGGAGGCGGGCTTGCCCTGCGACAGCAGGGTCTCGGCGGTGCCGGCCGAGGCGGTGGCGGCCACGAGCAGGCCCGCCACCAGCCCGAGCACGGCCACGATGGCCCAACGGACTCTGGACATGACGAATCTCCTGGGGGGTGATCGGAGCATGGTCCCGTCAGCGGCCGGGGCAGGAGAGGTTCGCTGAGCGCGTCACGTCCGTGAGGACGCCGCGCCGAGCCGCTTACCCGGATCGTGGACCAGCGGGTGAAGGACGTCAAGATAGTTAGGAAGGTTTCTTAACACGCCACCTGGCGTTCATCTCCGGGCGGCTCCGGGCATGCCGAAGCCGCCCCTCTCGCGGGGTCGCGCTCAGCCCTGCGTCACCGGCACGTTGGTCAGGCCGCGGGTGGCGTTGGTGACGGTGTTCGAGGAGTGGACGACGTTGGGGCTGGCCGCGCACTTCGAGGTCGACGTGATCTTGATGGCGTACGCGCCGGTCCCGCCGAGGTCGGAGCGGTTGTTCCGCCAGACGTTGCCGCAGCCGTTGAGGAAGGACGGGGTCGTGGCGGGGTTGTGCGTCTCGTAGCCGTTGGCGAACGTGCCGGGCGGGGCGAACGTGCCGGTGTTGCCGTCGATCGTGTAGCCGATGCCCTTGACGTCCAGCCACGAGTCGGCCGAGTTCTGGCCGCTGACGCCGGTGCCGTCGAAGGTGTTGCCCCGGATCAGCCCGCCGGTGGTGCCCTCCTTGACGTCGATCAGCTCGGCGGTGACGTACGGGCCGATCCTGTTGCCCAGCACCTGGACGCGGTCCGACCGGTCCACGCCGCCGGTGTTGCCGTGGCAGCCCCAGTTGGAGCCGGCCGAGCCGAGGTAGACCCCTTCGCCGTAACCGGGCTGGACGAGCCCGGTGTGCGTGATCCGCGAGTTCCGGATGACGCCGTCGGACGAGCTGCGCCGGAAGTGCACGCCCTCGTCGTCGGTGTGGTGGACGTACACGCCGTCGATCACCACGTGGTGGGAGTCGTCCAGCACGATGCCCTTCTTGGAGTCCTTGACCGTGAACCCGGTGAGGTTCCAGTACGGCGCGCCCGACAGCCAGAGCCCGTACCCGGAGTCCCATCCGCCGACCGGCGCCGGGCAGGACGGCGCGGTCCCCGAGGGGCCGTCGTTGACCAGGACGGCGTCCGCCGGCCCTGTCAGCGTGATGGGCGCGGCGGCCGTCCCCGGGCGCCGGACGACGAAGGCGCCGTGGTACTCGCCGGGGGCGAGCCTGATGGTCTGGCCGGGGGCCGCGCCGGCCAGAGCGCCGATCAGCTGGGCCGGGGTGGAGACGTCCACGGTCGTGTCG
>JABFVJ010000446.1 GCA_013362835.1 Nonomuraea sp.
AGCAGCTCGGTGAACAGCTCGCGCAGCGCCGTGACCTCCGCGCCCGGGGCGATCAGCGCCGACTGGGCCTGCGTGTGCATGACCACTCGCTCGGAGGCCGGACGGCGTTCGGCCTCGTAGCTGTCCAGGAGGCCGGCCGGAGCCGCGCCGCGGAGCTCGGCGGCGAGCTTCCAGCCCAGGTTGACGGCGTCCTGAAGGCCCAGGTTGAGGCCGGGGCCGCCGATCGCGCTGTGCACGTGCGCGGCGTCGCCGAGCAGGAGCACGCGCCGCTCCCGGTAGCGGTCGGCGATGCGGGTGTTGCCGCCGACCAGCCTGCGCCGCACGAAGGGGCCCTCGCCTTCCGGCTCGCCGAGGGGCAGGTCGGCGCCGAGCACCCGGCGTACGCTCTCGCGCATCTCCTCCAGGGACGGCGGCCGCTCGTCGCCGGGCGTCTCCTGAGGCCACTCCATGGTGGTGATCAGCGGCGGCCTGCCGGGGAACGGGGCGTAGACGAACAGCCCGTGCTCGGTGCGGTGGTGCCGGAGCGCCGGGACGGGCCCGTGGCCTGGCACGTTCAGGCCGCCCGTGGCCGGATCGGTCATCGCGTCGGGCACGGTGGCGTGCACGGTGCGCGAGACCGTGGTGTCCCTGGTCACGCCGGGGAAGCCGATGCCGGACAGCTTGCGCGTCAGGCTGCCGCCGCCGTCGGCGCCGACGAGGTAGCGGGCGTCCATCCGGTAGGGGCCGTCCGGTCCCGTGACCTCGACGGTGACCGCGTCGTCGCGCTGGGACAGGGCGGTGATCTCGTGCCCGCGGCGGATCTCGACGCCGAGCTCGGCCGCGCGTTCCTCCAGGACCTGCTGGACGCGTAGTTGCGGGACGCTCAGCAGGTAGAGCGAGCTGTCCTCCAGCACGCTCAGGTCCAGCGGCAGCGCGCCGAACACGAAACCGGGCGCGGGCCGGGGCGGTTCCTTGTCGCCGCTCAGGCGCTCGTACAGGCCGCGCCGGTCGAGCAGGCGCACGACCTGGCCGACCAGGCCGTTGGCCCGGTTCTCCCGGGTGGGTTCGGGCAGGCGTTCCAGCACCACCGGGCGTACGCCGGACAGGGACAGTTCGCAGGCCAGCATCAGCCCGTTCGGGCCTCCTCCGGCGATGACGACATCGGCAGACATGGTGTTCCTCCTGAAATCGGGCATGGCTGAGGGACCGGCGGCGCCGGTCGTTCACGTCGGGGTCAGAAAGGGGTCAGATCGGGATCAAGGGACGGGCAGCCCCGCCGACACCTGCCGGAGGGCGTCGGCCAGCAGGTCGCCGATCGGGGGCGGGCCGGAGGCCCGCATCCAGTGGCCGGTGACCGCCCTGACGGTGGCGGCGACGGCGGCGGCGACCAGATGGGGATACAGGTCGGCGGCGAGGTCGGAGCCGGTGCGCTCGGCGACGGCGGCGGCGAGCTCGGCCTCGGCCCGCGCCTCCGCCTTGTAGATCTCGCCCTGCAGCGCGGGCTCGGCGAACATCAGGCGGAGGCCGGAGACCCACTGCTGGACGTCGACGTCCTCCATGTGGGCCTGCTGACCCAGCCCGAACCGGGTCAGCGCGGCCCGGGTGATCGCCTCCCAGAGCGGCTCGGACGCCGGCCGCGCCCGCAGCTCCTCCGCGATCTGCCGGGAGCGCTCCAGGTGCCGGAAGGCGATGGCCTCGCCCTTGCCGGAGAAGTAGTTGTTGAACGTGCGCGGCGACACGCCGACCTCGGCGGCGATGTCCTCCACGCGGACGTCGTGCAGCCCCCGCTCCGCGCAGAGGCGGATGGCCGCCCAGCTCAACGCGATCCGGGTGGCCCGCTTCTTGCGCTCCCGCAGCCCTTCTGTGCTCACGACACCAAGGTACACAAAATTGCGGGATCAGAAAAGATGCGTAATCCGCAATTTTTTACGATGTAGGCGGGCGCCGGACCCTCGGGACCGGCTGGGAGCGGCGGGCGGCCTCGGTCTCGAGGCGGCGTTTGAGGTCTTTGCCGTGGTCGAGGAAGGAGCGGGTGCGGAGGCGGCGGTCCTCCGGGAGGCTCCAGTCGGGCAGCGCGCGGTCGACCGTCACCGTGAGCCGGGTGTCGTCCCGGGGCGTGGCGGTGCCGCGCAGGACGACGTTCTCCTGCCAGCGCATGCCGGGATCGTGCCGGTGGAAGGTCAGGCAGACGGGTCCAGGGGCGGCGGGCACTCCGGCGGGCAGGTCCAGCTCGTAACCGGTCGGGGTGGGGGAGAAGGCGCGGGCGGGCACGGTCAGGGGCAGGCCGTCCACCAGCATCGAGACGATCGGGCGGCCCAGGTCGCGGGCGCGGCGGGCGTACGGGCGCCAGTCGGCGGGCGGCTCGGAGCGGCCGGGCGGGCGGGGGCCCGATGGGGCCGGGTCGGAGGCGGGGGCGGTGGTGCCGGGCGGGCAGGTCCAGGTCAGCGGGTCGTGGGCCAGGTCGCCGTCCGGCCACCAGGTGATCCGCTCGGGGGTCACCTCGACGTAGATCCGTGCGAAGTACCAGGTCAGGCGCTTGACCAGGAACCAGGGCATCCCGGCGAAGGCGTCCGGGATCTTGGTCTGGGAGTCGCGGACGTACCGGTCGGTGTTGGCCTGGAGGTCGGCGTCGCGGACGGTGGCGCGGCCCTGCACCAGCACCACCGCGTCGCCCTCGGCCAGCAGGGCGACGCGCGGATCGCGCCGCGCCCGCTCGGCCTTGCCGGGATAGGTCAGCCCGGTGCTGACCGCGATCGTGCCGCCGGCGCCCGCGTACGGGGTGACGGGCCACGTGATTGGCCGCTCGTCGCGGGTGAGCGAGGTGTAGGCGCACACCACGGCGCTGTCGAAGGCGATGGTGGGAAGCGTGAGTGTCATGACCGCGCACGCTACGCGCGAGGACTTGGGGCGCTCTTGAAGTCGATCTTCAAGGACGCCTCAAGAGCGTCCGGCCACGATCGCACCCTTCCCGGAACGAGAAGGAGGACGACCATGTGGACCGCCGCGCACCCCGACGTCCCGCAGATCATGCTGCCCGGCCAGGCCGCGGCCGCGCCAGGGCCGCTCGACATGACCAACATGTACCTCGCCCACTACGGCTTCCGCCGCGACCTCGGACACCTGCTCACCACGGTCGGCCGCGTCGCCCTCGGCGACCGCCGGCGCGTCGCCGCCCTGCGCGAGCACCACGCGTGGGTGCTGTACGTGCTGCACCACCACCACACGGCCGAGGACGAGACGGTCTGGCCGCGGCTGCGGGAACGGGCGCCGGAGTCGATCGGCGTCATCGACGCGCTGGAGGCCGAGCACGCGGCCTGCGACCACTGGATCCGCGAGAGCACCGACGCCTTCCTGGCGTTCGACGCGGGCCCGTCCGAGCCGGGGCGCGAGCGGCTCATGACCGCCCTGCGCGCGCTCGCCGACACCCTCGGCGCGCACCTGGCGCACGAGGAGACCGACGGGATCCCGCTGATGATGACCCACATCACGCCGGACGAGGACGCGGAGGGCCACAAGGCGATCATGAAGCAGTACGGTCTCCGCAAGCTGATCAGGCTGCTCTGCTGGATCACCGTCGAGCTGCCCGCCGACGTCGAGGCCCACCTGCGCGCGACCGCCCCCTTGCCGCTGCTGCTGATCAGGACCCTGGCCGCCGGGCGGTACCGGCGGCGCGCGGCCTACCTGTGGGGGTGAGCCAGCTCCCGCTCCACGCGCTCGGCGTGCCCGGCGTGCCGCCGGGCCGCCTCGGTGTCGCCCAGGGCCTCGGCCAGCTGCGCCAGCGACCGGCTGACCGGCCACATCAGCATGCTCAGCCCGGCGATCCCCATGCGGTCGGCGTACGGGGCGGCGGCCTCGTACAGGTCGGCGCAGGCCCGCCGGTCGCCCAGCGCCGCCCACACCTCGCACCGGACGACCAGCCAGAACAGGTGGACGAACGTCCGTGGGATCGGCGGCTGCCGCTCCCACGGCCCGAGCAGGCGCCGGGCCTCCTCCAGCCGGCCGCTGACCACCAGGTAGTGGGCGTACGCGTCGGCGTTGTACAGGCGGAGCTGCTCGTGCGAGATGTCGTCCGGCGGCCGCGCCGAATCGGCCGCGCCGAGCCGCAGGCGCATGAGCGCGATCTGGTACGTGGCCCCGGCCGTGGTCGACTGCGCGCCCCACATCGAGGTGGCGCGCTGCTCGGCGACGGTGGCCGCGAGCAGCGACTCGGCCGCCTCCAGGTCCCCGCGCTGCACGAGGACGCCGAGCCGCAGCCAGCCCAGTATGATCCGCAGGTACGGCATCCGCGTCCGGCCGATCAGCCGCTCGGCCTCGGCCAGCACGTCCAGGGCCTCCCGCACCCGGCACAGTTCGAGCAGCGTGCCGCCCTGGCAGGTGAGCCCGATCGTCCGCAGCTCGTCGTCGCCCGCCTCCAGGCCGGCGCGGGCCATCTCCTCGCCCGCCGCCAGCCGCGCGTGCACGGAGTCCGGGTCGAGGAGCGCGTAGTAGCGGGCGAACAGCACCCGGCCCAGCAGCGTCGCGTCGTTCTCCTGGCGGGCCAGCCGGACCGCCTCGGCGCTCCACCGGTCCCGCTCGGCCGGGTCCAGCCCCGGCTGGTAGTACGTCTGGAGCGCCAGGCAGGCCAGCACCCGGGCGCGGGCCGGCGGCTCCAGCGTCGCGTCGGCGGCCAGCTCGGTCAGCTCCGCCACCAGGTCCGCGTCGTAGTCGCCGTAGACCTTCCAGGGTTGCAGGATGCGGCCGCCGTACCCGGTCGCCGCCTCGATCCAGCGCCGCCGGTCGCCCGCCTGCTCGGCCAGGTGGCGGATCCGGGTCAGCTCCGCCTCCTGACCCGCCGAGTCGCCCGCCCCGAACCTGGCCTCGGCCAGCGCGAACAGCAGGTCCATCCGCTCGGCCGGGTCCAGGTCGTCGCCCGCCACCCGCTCGGCCCGCTCCAGCAGCTCGACGGCCGCGTCGTACGCGCGCAGCCGCCTGGCCTCCTCGGCCGCCCGCCACGCCGCCCGCCAGGCACGGCCGGTGTGGCCGGCGGGGATCGCCTCGAACCAGTGGTGGGCGGCGGCGGCC
>JABFVJ010000257.1 GCA_013362835.1 Nonomuraea sp.
ACCCCTGCCTGAAGAAGCTCTCCCGAAGAACCCTGCCGGAAGTACCCCCGGAAACCCCCCGAAGCGAAGGAATCCCCACATGACCGACTCCGACTACCCGCTGGAGCGGGTGCCGCCCGGCGCCCGCTACTCCTGGTTCAACGTGGCCGTGCAGCGGTTCGGCCAGCTCTCCGACCTGACGCAGTTCCTGCTCGGCGCGACCCTCGGGGCCGGGCTGTCGTTCTGGGGCGCGTTCTGGGCCTTCACGCTCGGCTCGGTGATCCTGGAGGTGGTGTGCATCTTCGTCGGCATCGCCGGGATGCGCGAGGGCCTGTCCACCTCGATGCTCGCCCGCTGGACCGGTTTCGGCCGGTACGGCTCCACGATCATCGGCGTGATCATCACGCTGAGCCTGTTCGGCTGGTTCGGCGTGCAGACCGCGGTCTTCGCCTCCGGCCTGCACTCGATCATGTCGTGGCTGCCGCTGCCGGTGTGGGCGCTGATCGCCGGGATCGGCGTGACGCTGCTGGTCATCCGGGGGTTCAAGGCGATGGGGATGACGGCGTTCATCACCGTGCCCGCGTTCCTCGGCCTGGCCGGCTGGGCGATGTGGGTGGAAATTTCGCGACACGACCTGGGCACGCTCGTGGCCTCGCCGCCCTTCGGCGAGCCGATCACCATCGCGACCGGCGCCACCATCGTGGCCGGCTCGTACATCATCGGCGCGGTCACCACGCCCGACATGACCAGGTTCAACCGGAACACCGGTGACGTCGTCAAGCAGACCCTCGTCGGCATCTCCCTCGGCGAGTACGTGCTCGGCCTGGCCGGCGTGCTCCTCGCCTACGCGGTCAAGTCCTCGGACGTGATCGCGATCATCACGGCCTCCTCCGGCGTGATCGGCGTCATCGTGCTCATCTCGGCCACCGTGAAGATCAACAACTGGAACCTGTACTCCGCCGCGCTCGGCCTGCTCAACGCCGTCGAGACCACGATCGGCGTACGCCTGAACCGGGTCGCCGTCACCGTCGGCATCGGCGTGCTCGGCAGCGTGCTGGCCGCCGCCGGGATCCTGGAGCGCTTCACCGACTTCCTGCTGATCCTCGGCGTCATCACGCCGCCGGTCGCCGGGATCATGGTGGCCGAGTACTTCATCGTGCGCCGCTGGCGTCCCGTCCTGGACGCCTCGCGCGCCACCGGCACGCTGCCCGAGACCGAGCCGACCTGGGTGCCCGCCACCCTCGTCATCTGGGCCGCCGCCGCGCTGGTCGGCTGGCTCAGCGTCCACTACCAGTGGATCGGCATCCCCGCGCTGAACTCCCTGATCCTCGCGGGCCTCGCCTACATCGTGGCGGGCCGGCTCGGGCTGGTCCGCGCCACCCGCGAGGTCCCCGTCGAGCGGCCCGCGCTCACCGTCTGAGAAGAAAGTCCTCCTTCATGCGTATCGGCATCGACGTGGGCGGCACCAACACCGACGCCGCCCTCATCGGCGACGACGGCCAGGTGCTGGCCACCGTCAAGTCCCCCACCACCGAGGACGTCACGGGCGGCGTCGCCGCCGCCCTGGCGGGTCTCGGCGCCACCCGGGTGTCCGCGGTGATGATCGGCACCACCCACTTCGTCAACGCCCTGGTGGAGGCGGCCCGGCTGGAGCCGGTCGCGGCCGTACGGCTCGGGCTGCCCGCCACGGCCGCGCTGCCGCCGCTGGTGGACTGGCCCGACCGGCTGCGGCAGGCGGTCGAGGGCGCGGTCTACCTGTGCCACGGCGGCTGCGAGTACGACGGCACCCCGATCTCCGACCTCGACCCCGGCGAGCTGCGCGGCGTCGCCGCCGACATCAGGCGGCGCGGCCTGCGCACGGTCGCGATCTCCTCGGTGTTCTCGCCGGTCAGCGACGCCGACGAGCGTCGGGCCGCCGAGATCCTGGCCGAGGAGCTCGGCCAGGACGTGCACCTGTCGCTGTCCTGCGAGATCGGCCGCGTCGGCCTGCTGGCCAGGGAGAACGCCACGATCGTGAACGCCGCCCTGCGCCCGCTCGCGGCCCGTACGGTGGCCGCGTTCGGTGAGGCGCTGCGGGTGGCGGGCATCGACGCGCCGCTGTTCCTGTCCCAGAACGACGGCACGCTGATGGACGTCGGCCAGGCCCGTCGCTACCCGGTGGCCACGTTCGCGTCGGGGCCGACGAACTCGATGCGCGGGGCGGCGTACCTGTCGGGGCTGACCGACTGCGCGGTCGTCGACATCGGCGGCACCACGTCCGACGTGGGCATCCTGGTCGGCGGGTTCCCGCGCGAAGCGGCCGGGGAGGCGCTGGTCGCCGAGGTGCGCACCAACTTCCGCATCCCCGACGTGCTGTCGATCGGGATCGGCGGCGGCTCGCTCGTCGCCGAGGACGGCACGACCGGGCCGCGCAGCGTCGGCTACCGGCTGACGGAGGAGGCGCTGGTGTTCGGCGGCGGCACGCTGACGGCGACCGACCTGGCCGTGGCCGCGGGCCTGGCCGGCATCGGCGACCGCGCCAGGGTCGCCCACGTGGACCCGGAACGGCCGCTCAAGCTCATCGCCGAGCGCGTCGCCGAGGCCGTCGACCGCATGCGTACGTCGTCCGCGCCGCTGCCCGTCGTGCTGGTCGGCGGCGGCAGCGTGCTCATCGAGGAGCTGCCCGGCTTCGACGACGTACGGCGCCCCGAGCACTTCGAGGTGGCCAACGCGGTCGGCGCGGCCATCGCCCAGGTCGGCGGCGAGGTGGACCGGGTGTTCTCCGGCCCGCGCGAGCGCGTCCTGGAGGAGGCCAAGAGCGAGGCGATCATCCGCGCCGAGCGCGGCGGGGCCCGCGCGGGCAGCGTGCGGATCGTGGACGTGGAGGAGCTGCCGCTCGCCTACCTGCCCGGTGACGCCACCAGGATCAGGGTGAAGGCGGTCGGCGACCTGGACCTGGAGAAGATCGATGCGTGAGATCGGGATCGACCGGCTGGACGACCTGGCGCGCGGCGCCGGCATCCTCGGCACCGGCGGCGGCGGCGACCCCTATGTGGGCAAGCTGCTGGCCCGCGAGGCCATCCGCAGGCACGGCCCGGTGCCGCTGGTCGCGATCGACGAGGTGCCCGCGGACGCGACCGTCGTCGCCGTCTCGGGGATGGGCGCGCCGACCGTGCTGCTGGAGAAGCTGCCCGCGGGCACCGAGGAGCTGACCGCGCTGCGCGCCCTGGAGGCGGTGCTCGGCCGCCGGGCCACGCACATCGTGCCCATCGAGGTGGGCGGCGTGAACTCGATGATCCCGATCGCCGCCGCCGCGCAGGCGGGCCTGCCGATCGTGGACGGCGACGCGATGGGCCGCGCCTTCCCCGAGGCGCAGATGGTGCTGCCGACGCTGATCGGGGTGCCGAACACGCCGATGGCCGTCGCCGACGACAAGGGCAACACGCTGGTGCTGGACACGGTGTCCAACGTGTGGGCCGAACGCCTGGCCAGGGCCGCGTGCGTGCAGATGGGCTGCCAGGTCTCCTGCGCCGACACCGTCATGCGCGGCGACCAGCTCCGCGACGGGCTGGTGCCGGCCACGCTGACGCTGGCCGAGGACCTGGGCCGGTCCGTACGCCTGGCCCGCGCCGCGCACGCCGACCCCGTCGCCGCGGCGCTCGGCGTCCTGGGCGGGACGCGGCTGTTCACCGGCAAGGTCGTGGACGTGGAACGCCGTACGACCGGCGGCTTCGCCCGCGGCCAGGCCCGTCTGGAGGGCACCGGCACGCTGGAGCTCAGCTTCCAGAACGAGCACCTGCTCGCCCGCAGGGACGGCGAGATCGTGGCCACCACGCCCGACCTGATCTGCGTGCTCGACACCGACTCGGGCGAACCGGTCACCACCGAGGCCATGCGGTACGGCCTGCGCGTCACGGTCATCGGCGTGCCCTGCGACCCCAGGTGGGCCTCGCCGGGCGGCCTGGAGCTGGCCGGGCCGAGGTACTTCGGCTACGACTGCGACTACCGGCCGCTCGCGACGACCCCGGCGTAGACCCAGCGGCCGTCGAGGCGGACGAACCTGCTGTGCTCGTCGAGCACGCCCGGCACCCGCCGGTTGACGAAGTGGGCGCGGAAGCGGACCGTGCCCTCGGTGTGGACGGGGCTGCCGCCGGTGCTCTCCAGCACCTCCAGCTGCACCCACGCGACCTTCCTGTCGAGGTCGAGGCGGGGCGGGCGGTCGGCGGGGTGCCAGGTGGCCATCAGGTAGGCGACGTCCCCCACGGCGAAGGCGCTGAACCTGGACCGCATGAGGGACTCCGCGGTGGGGGCCGCCCCCTCGCCGCGGTGGAACCTGCCGCAGCAGTCCGCGTAGGACGCGGCCTGGCCGCAGGGGCATGGACGTGGAGGCATGCCCTCCATTGTGCCGCGCCCCGGGCGGCCCGGCATCAGAGGCGTTCGACCAGGCCGGTCAGCGTCGGGCCGAGCGGGGCGTCGAGGGTGAGCGCGGCGTCGGCGTCGCCGCCGGTCGGCCCCTGGTTGACGATGGCGATGGGCAGGCCGAGCTCGGCGGCCCTGGTGACGAAGCGCAGCCCCGACTTGATCGCCAGCGACGACCCGAGGACGAGCAGCGACCGCGACGCCTCGACGAGCGCGAAGCACTCCGCGACGCGCTCGCGCGGCACGTTCTCGCCGAAGAAGATCACGTCGGGCTTGAGCAGCCCGCCGCACGTGACGCAGTCGACCACCTGGAACCCGGCCACCTGCGCGTCGGTGAGCGCCGCGTCGCCGTCGGGGTTGATCCGGCCCTCGGCGGCCCAGCTCGGGTTGGCCGCGCTGAGCCTGCGCTCCAGCTCGGCGCGCGGGGTGCGCCGCCGGCACGACAGGCACACGACCCGGTCGAGGCCGCCGTGCAGCTCGATCACCCGGCGCGCGCCGGCGGCCTGGTGCAGGCCGTCGACGTTCTGGGTGACGATCCCGGACAGCAGGCCGCGCCGCTCCAGCTCGGCGACCGCGCGGTGGCCGGCGTTGGGCGCGGCCTGGCCGAT
>JABFVJ010000317.1 GCA_013362835.1 Nonomuraea sp.
CTGTGGAAGGGCGGCCTGCGGGAGGACGCCACGACGTGGCTGGGCGCGCGCGGCTGGCGGACGCGTGTCGTGGCGCGGGCCGCCCTGGCCGAACGGTACGGCCGCCCCGTCCGCGACGGCGGCTTCCTGGTGGCCGAACGCCTCCGGTGACGCAGATCACGCGGACCCGGAGGAATAGGGACGAGTAAAGCCGCTGTTAGCAACGGCGTGAACGAGGCATACGCGAACGACCACCGCGCCCACCGGGACGCCATGTGTTGTCGCATGCGTATGGGGCGAATGCCGGCCCGTTAGAGACCCCGATCCCGCCCGTTCTCCTCGAAGGTCCCACCATGATCAACACACCTGGCTTCGTGCTGCGCAGGCTGAGCCACCTGCCCTTCCACCCGGGCAGCCACTAGATACCACCGCTTCGACGGTGATGTTCGTGTCAAGAAGCGGCGGCCGGTGTCAGGCCGCTCCCAGTCGTGGGGAAAATCCGTGATCCAGGCTTCCGGCCTGCGCAAGCAGTACGGCCAGACCGTCGCGCTCGACGGCGTCGACCTGCACGTGCGCGAAGGCGAGATCTACGGCGTGCTCGGTCAGAGCGGCGCCGGCAAGAGCACGCTGCTGCGCTGCGTCAACCTGCTCGAACGTCCGGCCGCGGGCACGGTCACCGTCGCCGGGCAGGACCTGACCGCGCTCCCGGACCGCGAGCTGAACCGGGCCAGGCAGCGCATCGGCATGATCCACCAGCACTTCGCGCTGCTGTCCTCGCGCACGGTCGCGGGCAACGTGGCCTTCCCCCTGGAGGTCATGGGCGTGCCCAGGGCCGAGCGGCGGCGGCGCGTGGCCGAGCTGCTCGACCTGGTCGGACTCGAAGGCCGCGGCGGCGACCGTCCGCACCAGCTCTCCGGCGGCCAGAAGCAGCGCGTCGGCATCGCCAGGGCCCTCGCGGGCAACCCGTCGGTGCTGCTGTCGGACGAGGCCACCTCCGCGCTCGACCCGGCCACCACGCAGTCGATCCTCGCCCTGCTCAAGCGGCTCAACGCCGAGCTGGGCCTGACGATCCTGCTCATCACCCACGAGATGAACGTCGTCAAGAGCGTCTGCGACTCGGTCGCCATCATGTCCAGGGGCCGCATCGAGGAGTCGGGCACCATCGCCGACCTCATCAGGACCCCCGGATCCCAGCTGACCAGGGAGATCTTCCCGCTGCCCGAGCCCGCTCCGGCGGGCGCGGTCACGCTCACCTTCACCGGCGACCCGGGCCGGCCGCTGGTCTCGGAGCTGGTGCGCAAGTTCGACGTGGACGTGAACATCCTCGGCGGCTCGATCGAGGACCTCGCCGGCGGCTCGGTGGGCCGGCTGCGCGTGGCGCTGACCGGCGCGGAGACGCCCTCGGCGCTGTCGTTCCTGCGGTCGTCGGGGCTGCTCGTGGAAGTGGCGGAGGAGGCCGCGTGACCTGGGAAGAGATCGTACCGCTGCTGGGGCCGGCCACCTGGGAGACCGCGCAGATGGTGGGGTGGGCGACGCTGTTCACCGTGCTGTTCGGGCTGCCGCTCGGCGTGGCGCTCGTGGCCTTCGACCGCGACGGGCTGCGCCCGCTGCCCGCGCTGAAGTCGGTGCTCGGGGTCGTCGTCAACATCGGCCGGTCGCTGCCGTTCATCGTGCTGATGATCGCGATCATCCCGTTCACCCGGTTGGTCGTCGGGACCACGATCGGGACCGCCGCCGTGGTGGTGCCGCTGACCGTGGGGGCCGTGCCGTTCTTCGCGCGGCTGGTGGAGACGGCGCTGCGTGAGGTCGGCACCGACGTCGTACAGGCCGCCCAGGCCATGGGGGCGAGCAGGACCGCCGTCGTGCGCAAGGTCCTGCTGCCCGAGGCGCTGCCCGGCCTGATCTCGGGGCTGACCGTCACCGTCGTCGCGCTCATCGGGTACTCGGCCATGGCCGGCACCGTCGGCGGCGGCGGGCTCGGCGACCTGGCCGTGCGCTACGGATACCAGCGGTTCGAGACGCTCGTGATGATCGTGACCGTGGTCCTGCTCATCGTCATCGTGCAAATTCTGCAGAGTCTGGGCGACTGGGTCGCTCGGCGCATTTCACATAAGTAAGGGAAAAATCATGAAGATTCGTTCGATATTGGGTGCGGCCGCACTGTCCTTGTTGCTCGCCGCATGCGGTACGTCGCAGTCCGCGACGACCACCCCAGAGGCTGGAAAGGCCGCCGAGTCGGCCGACACCGTGCTGAAGGTGGGCGCGAGCGCCGTCCCGCACGCCGAGATCCTGAAGTTCGTCAAGGACAACCTGGCCCCGGCCGCCGGGCTGAAGCTGGAGATCGTCGAGTTCTCCGACTACGTCCAGCCGAACGTGCAGCTCGACGAGGGGCAGCTCCAGGCCAACTTCTTCCAGCACAAGCCGTACCTGGACGACTTCAACGCCTCCAAGGGCACCAAGCTGAGCTTCGTCACGCCGGTGCACCTGGAGCCGCTCGGCCTGTACTCCAAGAAGATCACCTCGCTGACGGCGCTGGCGAGCGGGGCCACCGTGGCCGTACCGAACGACGCCACGAACCTC
The DNA here is from genome assembly GCA_013362835.1 of Nonomuraea sp. The sequence goes on from JABFVJ010000317.1 coordinate 2,560, forward strand.
GGCCGCTCGCTCAAGCTGCTCGCCGACAACGGCCTGGTCAAGCTCAAGGACGGCGCGGGCACCGCGGCGACCGAGCGCGACGTCACGGAGAACCCGAAGAACCTGCAGTTCAAGCCCCTTGAGGCGGCCCAGCTCCCGCGCTCGCTCGACGACGTGGACGCCGCGGTCATCAACGGCAACTACGCCATCGAGGCCGGGCTCAAGCCCGCCACGCAGGCGCTGGTTCTGGAGAAGACCGAGGGCAACCCGTACGTGAACGGGCTCGTCGTGCAGACCGGCCACGAGAAGGACGCCAACATCGTCACCCTCGGCAAGCTGCTCCAGGACCCGAAGGTCAAGGACTTCATCAAGCAGAAGTACGAGGGTTCCGTCATCCCGGCGGAATAGGCGCGCGGTGGCGGCCGCGCGTGCACTGGCGCGGCCGCCAGGCGACCGAATACTGTTCTAATCATGTACCCGGGAGCCATCGCAGCCGTCACCCCCGACAAGCCCGCTGTGATCATGGCGGGCTCCGGGCAGGTCGTCACCTATCGCGAGCTGGAAGAGCAGTCGAACCGGCTGGCCCACGCCTTCCGGGCGGCCGGGCTGAAGCCCGGCGACCACGTCGCCTTCATGCTCGCCAACCACCCCCTCTTCCTGGCCATCGCCTGGGCGGCGCATCGCTCGGGCCTGTACTACACGCCGATCAGCTCCCGGCTGCGGACCGAGGAGCTGGCCTACATCGTCGGCAACTGCGGCGCGCGGGCGTTCGTCACCAGCGCGGACCTGGCGGAGGTCGCCACCTCGATCACCGCCGCCACGCCGCGCGTGGAGCTGCGCCTCATGCTGGACGGCGTCGCCGACGGCTTCGCCTCCTACGAGGAGACCGTCGCCGGGCAGCCGGTCACCCCGATCGCCGACGAGTGCCAGGGCGCCGACATGCTCTACTCGTCCGGCACCACCGGACGGCCGAAGGGCGTCAAGGTGGCCGCCTCGATGGCCCCGCTCACCGAGTCGAACACGCTGGTCAAGCTCATCGAGGCGCTGTTCACGCCGTCGGACGCGAGCGTCTACCTCTCGCCCGCGCCCCTCTACCACGCCGCCCCGCTGCGCTACTGCCTGTCCTTCCAGCGGCTCGGCGCCACGGTGGTGGTGATGGAACGCTTCGACCCGGAGGAGTACCTGCGCCTGGTCGAGCGGTACGGGGTGACGCACTCGCAGCTCGTGCCGACGATGTTCATCAAGATGCTCAAGCTGCCCGACGAAACCCGGAAAAAGTACGACCTGTCGTCGTTGACCTGCGCCATCCACGCCGCCGCCCCCTGCCCCGTCCCGGTCAAGGAGCGGATGATCGACTGGTGGGGCCCGATCGTCCACGAGTACTACGCCGGCACCGAGGGCAACGGCTTCCTCTACGTCGGCTCCCAGGACTGGCTCAAGCACAGGGGCACGGTCGGCCGCTCGCTGCTCGGCGTCGTGCACATCTGCGACGAGGAGGGCGAGGACCTGCCGCCCGGCGAGCACGGCACGATCTACTTCGAGAACGGCGCCCGCTTCGAGTACCACGGCGACCCCGGCAAGACCCGCTCGGCACAGGACCCGAAGGGAAGGGGCTGGACCACCCTCGGCGACATCGGCTACCTCGACGAGGAAGGCTTCCTGTACCTGACCGACCGCCGCTCGTACATGATCATCTCCGGCGGGGTGAACATCTACCCGCAGGAGGCCGAGAACGTCCTGTCGGTGCATCCCAAGGTGGCCGACGTGGCGGTCTTCGGGGTGCCGGACGAGGAGATGGGCGAGCAGGTCAAGGCCGTGGTGCAGCCGATGTCGGCGGACGAGGCGGGCCCGGGGCTGGAGGCGGAGCTGATCGCGTACTGCCGCGAGCACCTGGCCCACTACAAATGCCCGAAATCGGTTGACTTCCGCGACGAACTGCCCCGCCACCCCACCGGCAAACTCTACAAACGCCTCCTGAGAGACGAATACTGGCCCGCCCGCGGATGATTCTTTCCGATCCGCCCACCGTCCCGACCTCGGCCGATAAGGGCGGCATCAGCCTTCTCATGAAGTTCCGATCAACGCCTTAACCAGCTCTTACGCGACTGTTGGCACTCTTGAGTCATAGGACTTGAGGGAGATGACAGATGAACGCGAACGAGCCTCGCGAGCAGGGCACCGGCGGGTGGAGCCAGTTCGGCGCCACCCCGCCGGCCGCCGGGGGCTTCCCCCGGCGTGAGACGATCGTCATGGAGCAGCCGCCTCCGCCGCCGCCCGCCCCCGCCAGACCGCGCCTCAGCGCCGGTCAGAAGGCCGTCGCCGGGCTCGCGCTCGCCGCGATGGCGATCGGCGGCGGGGTCGTGGGGGCCGCCGTCACCACCGCGTTCCAGCCCGACCGGCAGCAACTGGTCAGCGCGCCCAGCCCCGCGCTGCGGCCGGCCTCCG
>JABFVJ010000492.1 GCA_013362835.1 Nonomuraea sp.
AGGTGCCGGGTACGGAAGGCCCGGAGGTGTCGGGGTCCGATCCGTCGGCGATCGACTCGGGGCGGGCCGTGACGGGTCCGGACTCGACGGTGACCGGGCCGTGGTCGCGCGGGCTCCAGGTGCCGCTGTGCGGCCACTGCACCGCGTCCAGTTCGCGCGCGTCGAACGACGCCCCCATCAGCACCCCGGCCATGGCCAGCATGAGCGTGCCGAGCAGCACCCCGGCGGTCATCAGCATCCGCGTACGCCGCCCGCCCCCCTCGGAAGAGGTGGAGACGGTCGTCGTCGCTGATCGATGCGTTCCGCTCACGCCCCCCGATGGTAGTGACGTGCGCGCATGAGTCGACCACTTGTAAACGTTTGTCCGGAAATTTTGCAGTCAATCGTGATCAACACGTGCACAGCAGTCCGCGCAGCGCGGTCTCCAGGCAGAGCCCGGAACGGGCGGGGACCGGCCACGGGAAGCGCACCAGCGAGTCGTCCACCCGTACGGTCGCGCCGTACCGGTCGAGCTCCCACAGCCAGACCTCGCCGGGCTCCTCGCCGAGCTGCCGGGACACGCCCGCCGTGAGCTGCGGCCGGTGGGAGTCGTTGACGTGGGCGATCACGCGTTCGGCCGTCTCGGTCAGCGGGTCGGGGGCCGCGCCCAGGTAGTCGTCGGCGTCGAGCATGCCGGACTCCTGCCCGGTCAGGTAGACGACCTGGGCCACGTCCAGGCGCAGCAGCCGGGGCGCGTCCGGGCGGCCGTACCGCTCCAGGGCCTCGAACAGGCCCTCGTCGGCGCTGTGCGCGGCCACCGCCACCGCCGCGGAACGCGCCTGCTCCCGCGGCACCGGCTCGGCCCACCCCTGCACCTCGATCATCGCCCGGGGGTGCGTCACCGTGCCGAGCTGCCGCATGGCCGTCAGGTTCACCGCGACCACCGCGTCCTCGCGCAGGCCGTGCAGCCGCTCGCCGGGCCGTACCAGCAGCACCGGACGGCCGCGCTCGTCCACGCCGCCTCGGGCGGGGGAGTGCGTGCCGTCCACCGTGAGCTTGGCCACGCTGGAGGTCGAGGCGAGAGTACGGATCCGCTCGGCGAGGGGCAACATTGAGATCACATCCACTGCTAGGTTAGCCTTACCTAAGTAAGGATTACCTAACCACATTGAGGTGAACGTGCGCTACACCGGTCCGAAGGTGCGGCTGTCCCGTCGCGCGGGCGTCCCGCTGACCAGGAAAGCCGTCCGCTACTTCGAGCAGCGCCCCTACCCGCCGGGCGAGCACGGCCGCAAGACCAACCGCCGCACCACCGGCGACTACGGGCTGCGGCTGCTGGAGAAGCAGAAGCTGCGCTGGTACTACGACGTGTCGGAGCGGCAGCTGCGCCGCTACTGGGACCTCGCGGTCCGCAAGCCGGGCGCCTCAGGCGCGGAGCTGGTCACGATCCTGGAGACCCGCCTCGCCTCCCTGGTGCTGCGCGCGGGCCTCGCCCCGTCGATCTACGCGGCCCGCCAGTACGTCAACCACGGCCACATCGCCGTCGACGGCCGCAAGGTGGACATCCCCAGCTACCTGGTCAAACCCGGCCAGGTCATCACCGTACGGGAGCGCTCGCGCCGGATGCAGCCCTTCGTGGCCGCCGCCGAAGGCGTGCACGCCGACGAGCGCGTCGCGCCGTACCTGTCGGTCGACCACGCCGGCCTGAGCTTCACCCTCACGCACCGGCCCGAGCGCGAGCAGATCGTGGTCCCGGTGGACGAGCAGCTCGTGGTGGAGTTCTATTCTCGTTAGCCGTGACTGAAGCGGGAGAGCGCCACGCGAGCTGGCTGGAGTTGTTCTTCGACCTCGTCGTCGTGGTGGCGGTCGCCCAGCTGGCGCACCGGCTGCACCACCCGACCTGGCAGAACGTCGCGCTGTTCGTGCTGCTCTACTACGCGGTGTGGAGCGTCTGGACGACCCTGACGCTCTACTCCAACGTCCGGGCCGGCAAGACGCGCGTGCGCAGCATTCTGATCGGCATGTTCGGCATCGCGGTGATGGCCGCGGCCGCGCCCGACGTCGGCCATGTGATCAGCGGCGTCGGCACGCATGACGGCTGGTTCATCGCCGCGTACATCACCTGCCGGATCAGCGCCTCCCAGACGCTCCAGCGGGCCGGCACGATCATGACCGCGTGGCCGGCGGCGCAGCTCGGCGCGGGGCTGGCGCCGTGGTTCGCCTCCATCTGGACCGAAGGCTGGTGGCGCTACGGGCTGTGGGGGCTCGGCGTCGCGCTCGACGTGATCTTCTCGATCGCCCGCAGCCGGCGGCCCGAGCGCTTCCTCGACGAGATGTTGCGCCAGGCGCGCAGGATGGAGGAGCACGAGGGCCGCAGGGCCAGGTTGGGCCACCGCCCCGCCCGCTCGCTGCCCGAGTTCGCCGCCGCCGTGCTCGACCCGGCCCACCTCGGGGAGCGGCTCGGCCTCTTCGTGATCATCGTGCTCGGCGAGGCGGTCATGCAGGTCGTGGTCTCCTCCTCCGGCCAGTCGTGGGACCTCCGGCTGGCCGGGGCGGCGGTGTCCGGGTTCGGGCTGATCGTCGTCCTGTGGTGGCTCACCTTCCAGTACGGCCTGACCACCGTGCCCGGCGCGGCGGAACGCGGGCTCAAGCCGTACATCGCGCTGCCCGCGCACTTCGCCATGACTGCCGGCGTCACCGCGACGGCGGCCGGGCTCGGCGTCGTCGCCGCCCACCCGATCGAGCACCTGCACGAGGGCGCCGGCTGGGTGCTGGGCGGCGGCCTCGCCGTCTACTTCGCCGCCTCGGCCGTGGTCGGCCTGTCGCTGCGCGCCGGGCGGCGGTGGTTGTGGGGATGGGCGATCCCCACCGCCCTCGCGCCGCTCGGCGTGGCCGCGCTGTCCGGATTCGTCGAAGGGTGGGTCGCGGTGGCGCTGCTGCTGGCCGTGGCCCTGTGGCGGCTGACGTACCGGTCCGGCGTGCGCTCAGCCGGGGACGTCCTGGCGGCGTAGCTCGGCGACCTCGCGGCGCAGGGCGGCCAGTTCGTCCAGGATGCGCTGGGTGTGGACGGTGTTGTCCTGCTCCAGCGCGGCCCGTTCCTCGGCCGACTCCTCGTCCATGGCGCTGACGACGACCGCCATGAACAGATTCAGCACGACGAACGTGCAGACCAGGATGAAGATGGTGAAGAAGATCCAGGCCGACGGGTGGGCGGCCATCACGTCGCGGGCGATGTTGCCCCAGTCGTCGCCCGTCATCGTCTGGTAGAGGGTGAACAGCGAGGTCGGCAGGCTGCCGAACCGTTCGGGGGAGGCGCCTCCGTACAGTTTGGTGGCCATGACGGCGGCCACGTACAGCACCAGGGAGAGCAGCACCACGATCGAGCTCATCCCGGGCAGGGCGCGCAGCAGCGCCGAGACCACGCGGCGCAGGCTCGGCACGACCGACAGCAGCCGCAGCGCGCGCAGGATGCGCAGCGAGCGCAGCACCGACAGCCCGCCCGTCGCCGGGACCAGGGCGATGGCGACGATCGCGGTGTCGAACAGGTTCCACGGGTCGCGGACGAACGCCCCGCGCTCGGCGTAGACCTTGGCCAGCAGCTCGGCCACGAAGATGTACAGCGCCACATGGTCGACCACGACCAGGGCGTGACCGTGGTCGGCGACGACGCCGGGGACGGTCTCCAGGCCGAGGGTGGCGGCGTTGACCAGGATGACGCCGACGATGAAACGCTGGAAACGCCGGTCGGCGATGAAGGCGTGAACGCGCTCGCGCACGGGGGCAGGCTCCTCAAGTTCGATCATGTGCCGTTCCATGATGCAGCAACATGATCAAGAAGGTTCCTGTGGTATAAATCGCACCTGTCAGTCAACGGGGTCAAGGGGGAGCACGGCCATGTCCTATCCGGAGTACGGCCCTTCCTATTACGGCCCGCCGCCCCAGACCCACCCCAACGGCACGACCATCCTCGTGCTCGGCATCCTGAGCCTGGTCGTGTGCGGCCTGATCGGCCCCTTCGCCTGGTCGATGGGCAACAAGGCGCTCAAGGAGATCGACGGCAGCGGCTACCCGTACGAGAACCGCAGCGCCGTGCAGGCGGGCCGGGTGTGCGGCATGATCGCCACGATCATGCTGATGATCGGCGTCGCGTTCATGGTCTTCGGCATCGGTGCCGCGATCCTGTCGGCCAGCTTCTCCTAGGGCCGCACGCAGTAGCCGCCGATGCCCGACTCCAGCAGGTCGAAGACGGCCTCGGCCCGCGCCCTGAGGTCGGGCGCGATCGTCTCCCACGGCTCGCCGGCCGTCATCCTGCGCACCGCGTAGCCGGTGAGGATCCTGGTCGTGCCGAGGATCTGCGTCGCCACCACCTGAGGGGTCAGGTCGTCGGGCTCGGCGTCCAGCTCGTCGGCGAGGGCCCCGGCCAGCGCCTCCTCCCGCTCGACGTGCATCTCGCGCAGCTTGGCGACCAGTGAAGGGCTCGCGTTCACGATCCTGGCGAACACGTCGCTGCCCAGGTTGAGGCCGTAGCGCCAGTGGCGCGACTCGACGGCCTCCAGGAAGTCGCGGCGGAAGGCCCGCACCGCGCTCTCGCCGGGCCGGCGCTCGCGCAGCACCTGGCGCGGCAGCTCGACCGCGACGTCCTGCCGGTCGGCGAACAGGTCCTCCTTGGTCGCGAAGTAGTTGAAGACCGTGTTGACGGACACGTCGGCGGCCCGCGCGATCTCGGCCACGGTCACGTTGTCGAACCCGCGCGTCATGAACAGCCCCATCGCCACGTCGGCGATGCGCTGCCTGGTCTCACGCTTCTTCCGCTCCCGCAGCCCCTCTTCCATGCCGCCATGCTACCAAACTTGCAGTCACTCCAAAATTGTGGCTACTCTAATTTTGGAGGCGATCAAAATGATCAGGACATCAGGTCTGAGCAAGACCTTCGAAGGCGGCGTGGAAGCCGTCAAAGGCGTGGACATCACCGTGGAGCGCGG
>JABFVJ010000307.1 GCA_013362835.1 Nonomuraea sp.
GGATCACGCCCCCACGGTAGCGCCCCGGCCCACCACCATCGGGATCGCCGGGGGGCCGGGAGCCGGTCCCGGGCGCGGTAGCCGGGGGCCCGCGAGCCGGTCCCGGGCGGGGCGGTGTGCTGGTCAGGGTGGGGTGGGCGTATTAGCGTTCTGGGCATCGGCGGGACGGGGAAGGAGCCCAGGCGGCTGCCGCGGTGGCGGGAGCTGCGGGAGGTCATGCCCAGGAGGCCGCGGCCGTTCGTGTCGGCGGCGCGGCGGATGGCGGACGCGGCCGACGTCGCCGACCTGCGGCGGATGGCCGGGCGGCGGGCCCCGCGGATGGTGTTCGACTACGTGGACGGCGCGGCCGAGGGCGAGCGGTCGATGGCGCGGGCCGTCGAGGCGTTCGGCAGGGTGGAGTTCAGCCCGCGCGTCCTGCGGGACGTCTCCGAGGCTTCGGCGGCGACGGAGATCCTGGGCCGGCGGATCGCGATGCCGGTCGTGCTCGGGCCGACCGGTTTCACCCGGATGATGCACCGCGACGGGGAGCGGGCGGTGGCGCGGGCGGCCGAGGGGGCGGGGGTGCCGTACACGCTGTCCACGATGGGGACCACGAGCGCCGGGGACGTGGCCGCGGCGGCGCCCGGCGGGTGGAACTGGTTCCAGCTGTACGTGGTCCGCGACCGGGCCCGTACCCTCGACACGCTCGCGATGGCCCGCGCGGCGGGCATGGACGTGCTGGTCGTGACCGTGGACGTGCCGGTGGCGGGGGCGCGGCTGCGCGACGTGCGGCACGGGCTGACGGTGCCGCCGTCGCTGCGCTGGCGCAGCGCGCTGCAGGCGGTGTGGCGTCCGGCGTGGTGGTTCGACTTCCTGACGAGCGAGCCGCTGCGGTTCGCGACCGTGGAGGGCGCGCCCGCCGACCTCGCGGGGCTGACGAACCTGATGTTCGACCCGTCGGTGACGCTGCGGGACCTGGAGTGGATCAGGTCGGCGTGGCAGGGGAAGCTGCTGGTCAAGGGCGTGCAGCGGGTCGACGACGCGAAGGACCTGGCCGCCGCAGGGGTCGACGGGATCGTCGTGTCCAACCACGGCGGGCGGCAGCTCGACCGCTCCCCCACGCCGCTGGAGCTGCTGCCCGAGGTGGTGGACGCGGTCGGCGGCCGTGCCGAGGTGTTCCTCGACGGCGGGGTGCGCTCGGGCGCCGACGTCGCGGCGGCGGTCGCGTTCGGCGCGCGGGCCTGCTTCGTCGGCAGGGCCTACCTGTACGGGCTGATGGCCGGTGGCGAGCCCGGCGTGCGGCGGGTGCTCGACCTGCTGCACACCGAGCTCGTACGGACCCTGCGCCTGCTGGGCCTGACCGGGATCTCCGGCCTCGGCCCCGACGCCGTCAGGCTCAGGGGAAGGTGACCACCTTCACCGGGACGGTGTCGGTCCCCTGCGCGGGCCCGCCGGTGTCGTTGACGACGTGCGCGATCGTCCCGTTGCCGCCGAGCGAGACGGTGAGCAGGTCGTGGAAGCGCACCCCCGCGGCCACCGGCGTCTCGAACCCGCGCTCGGCCACGATCGTCGGGTCGACGTTGAAGTAGCAGTACGCGCCGAGCCCCCACGCCTCGTGGGCGGTGACGGAGCCGGCGACCTTGTACGCGGCGTAGCCCCTGGTCGAGCCGTTCATCCAGGCGGCCTGGCCGGGCGGGTCGTAGGGCATCTCGTTCTGGAAGAAGACGGTCCTGCCGCGCTGGCCGTTCCAGATGACCTGGTACTTCTGGTAGTGCTCGACGAACAGCCCGTAGGCCATGACGTCGTCGCCGTTGACGATCAGGCCGGTGTCGGCGGTGTTGGTCGTCCAGCCGACTCCGGCGCCGTGGTCGGCGCGCCAGGCCCAGATGTGGTCGACGATCGTGTGGTCGCTGTTCACGACCAGGCTGGTGGTGGCCTTGCCGGCGCCCGCGCCGCCGATCCTGAAGAAGACGTCCTGGATGGAGACGGGGTTCCCGGCGTGGGACGCGGTGGAGCCCGACGGGCCGATCTCCAGCAGGACCGGCGAGTTCACCGGGCCCGCGTCGAACAGCAGCCCGGCGATCCTGACGCCGTCCACGTCGGCGACGCGCATGGGGACGACGCCGTTGTCGGGGATGATCGTGGCGTAGCCGAGGCCGAGCACGACGGTGTTCGCGCGGTTCACGTCGATCGTCTGGCCCAGGTGGTAGACGCCGGGGGTGAACAGCAGGTTCAGGCCGGAGGCGAGCGCGGCGTTGATGGTGGCCGCGCTGTCGCCTGGCTTGGCGACGTAGAACTGGGTGAGCGGGATCGAGGCGCCGGTGCCGGGCCAGTTCGCGCCGCGCGAGTTCTGCCGCAGCGCGGGGGCGAAGACCTGGTAGTTCCCGGCGGCGTCCACGTACAGGTAGGGCTTCTCCCTGGTCACGGGGCTGGTGTCGAGCGTCGTGTACGGCGGTTCGGGGAACGACTGGCCCGGGGCGCCCGCCACCCCTGAGAAGACCATGTTCCACACGCCGTTGAGCCAGCCGCCGATCGTGCTGTCGCGGGTGAACCACTGCTGCTGCGAGTACGGCTGCACGGTCCCGTCGACGCGGCTGTCGGCGATGTAGCCGCCGCTGGCCCAGCCGTACCCGCTGGGGGCCAGGTTGAGGTTGCCCCTGACGTGGACGCGGCGGAACGGCGCGGCCTGCGAGACGGCCCACTGGTTGGTGCCGCCGGTGGGGGTGATCGACAGGTTCTCGGCCGAGCGCCAGAAGTTCTGGGTGGCGTTGCCGCCGAACCAGCCCGCGTCCACCCGGACCGCGCCGTTGATCGTGACGTCGTCGGGGTTGCGGCCGAGGCCGGCGACGGAGGTGTAGAAGCCGACGTTCGCCGTGACGTTGTAGGAGCCGGGCTTGAACAGCAGGGCGTACCGCTGGGCGCCGAACTGGTTGGACTCCTGCTGGGCGAAGACGGCGTCCAGGCGGGACTGGACGGTGGCGGCCGGCATCGACGGGTCGAAGACGTGGACGTTGGGGCCCAGGTCGCCGCCGCCGGGGATGGCCGGGCCGGTGGTGCGGATCTCGACCTCCCACAACGAGTAGCCGTAGGCGGTGGCGCGGGCGGTGCCGTACAGGCGGTCGTAGCGGCCGGAGCCGGTCACGGCGAGGGTCTGGACGCCGCCGGTCCCCGTGGTGGTCGCGTAGACGTCGGTCCAGGCGGAGGCGTCGTCGGAGACCTGGACGCGGAAAGCCGTGGCGTAGGCGGCCTCCCAGCGCAGGATCACCTGGCAGAGCTGCCGCGAGGAGCCCAGGTCGACCTGGAGCCACTGCGGGTCGCTCGCGGCGCTGGACCAGCGGGTGCCGGTGTTCCCGTCCACGGCGGCCGAGGCGGGGGTGCCGGCGTTCTCGGTGGTGGAGGCGGTGGCCGGGCGGCCCTGGGCGGCGTTCGCGGTGCCGCAGGCCGGGGTGCCCGTGGTGCCGTAGATCTGGAACTCCCACAGCGAGTAGCCGTACGCGGTGGCGCGGGCGGTGCCGTACAGGCGGACGTAGCGGCCGGTGCCGGTGACCGTCAGGGTCTGGGTGCCGCCGGTGCCGGTGGTGGTGGAGTAGACGTCGGTCCAGGTGGAGGCGTTGCCGGAGACCTGGACGCGGAAGGCGGTGGCGTAGGCGGCCTCCCACCTGAGCACCACGCCGGACAGGGTGGCGGTGGCGCCGAGGTCGACCTGGATCCACTGGGGGTCGCTGAAGGCGCTGGACCAGCGGGTGCCGGTGTCGCCGTCGAAGGCGGCCGAGGCGGGCGTGCCGCCGCCTTCCGAGGACGAGGCGGTCGCCGTCCTGCCCTGCGACAGGAGCGGGTCGGCCGCCCGCGCGGGGACCGCGACCAGGCACTGGGCGAGCAGGGCGGCCAGCAGGGCGACGACGAGAGCGGGGCTTCTGGACGGGTGCACGGCTTCTCCTCACGAACTTCGGGGGGTGGTGAGAGAGCGCTTCCAACGAAGCTGAGCGTGACTGCGTCACAGGCTTCTGTCAATGCTTGAATTAAGCAGCACCCATAAACGACGCCCCGCGGAAGAACGGCTCCAGCACCAGCGTCGCCGCGCCCAGCGCGACCGCCTCGGGACCCAGGCTGCCCAGCACCACGATCTCCGGGTCGAACGGCTGGGCCTGCGTGTTGGCCGCGGTCGCGGCCCTGATGCCGCCGAGCAGGCGCCCGCCCAGCATGAGCCCGGCCCAGCCGCCGATCACGATGCGCTCGGGGTTGAACAGGTGGACCAGGCTCGACAGGCCCACGCCCAGCAGCTCGACGCTCTCGGCCACGACCGGCGAGCCCGAGGCGAGCAGCCCGGCCAGGGCGCTCTCCTCGTCGGCCGAGTCGGCGACCACGCCCGCCCGGTCGAGGATCGCCTCGGCGCCGAGGTAGGCCTCCAGGCAGCCGCGCGCCCCGCAGCGGCAGGGCCGCCCGCCCGCCACGAGCTTCAGGTGGCCCACCTCGCCCGCGGCCCGGCCCGCGCCGCGGTAGATGGCGCCGTCGCTGACGATCGTGCCGCCGACGCCCGAGCCCATGAAGACGATGATCGACTCGCGGGTGCCGCGTCCCGAGCCGAACCACAGCTCGGCCTGGCCCATGGTCTTGGCGCCGTTGTCGACGAACAGCGGCAGCGAGGTGCCGGCCCGCAGCAGCGCGCCGAGCGGGACGTCCTGCCAGCCGAAGGTCTTGGCCCGCACGAGCGCGTCGGGGCCCGGCTCGACGATGCCGGGGACGCCGACGCCCACGCCGAGCACCTGCTCGCGGGCGACCTCGCCCTCGGCGATGACGGCCTCGACGCCGGTCAGGATGTGGCGGGCGACGAGCTCGGGGTCGTGCTTGGCCGAGCGTACGGCGTAGTGGGCGCGGGCGCGTTCCTTCATCTCCAGGTCGAACAGCTCGACCCTGACCTGGGTCTCGCCCACGTCGACGCCGACCGCGTAGCCGTAGGCGGGGTTGACCCTGAGCAGCACGCG
>JABFVJ010000146.1 GCA_013362835.1 Nonomuraea sp.
TTCGGCGAGGACGAGGGCGACGAGGCCGACCTGGCCGCGCGTCCGCCGGTCGTGACCGTCATGGGTCACGTCGACCACGGTAAGACCAAGCTGCTCGACGCCATCCGCAAGACCAACGTGGTGGCGCGCGAGGCCGGTGGCATCACCCAGCACATCGGTGCCTACCAGGTCGGCGCGACGCACGAGGGCGAAGACCGGAAGATCACCTTCATCGACACCCCGGGTCACGAGGCGTTCACCGCCATGCGTGCCCGAGGCGCGAAGTCCACGGACATCGCGGTGCTGGTGGTCGCGGCCGACGACGGTGTGAAGCCGCAGACGATCGAGGCCCTCAACCACGCCCAGGCGGCCGACGTGCCGATCGTGGTCGCGGTCAACAAGGTCGACAAGGAGGGCGCCGACCCCAACAAGGTCCGTGCCCAGCTCACCGAGTACGGCCTGGTGGCCGAGGAGTACGGCGGCTCGACCCTCTTCGTCGACATCTCGGCGAAGAACGCGACGGGCATCGACGAGCTCCTCGAGGCGATCCTGCTCACCGCCGACGCCGAGCTCGACCTGCGCGCCAACCCGACGATGGACGCCCAGGGCATCGCGATCGAGGCTCACCTCGACAAGGGCCGCGGCCCTGTCGCGACCGTCCTGGTCCAGCGCGGCACGCTGCGCGTGGGCGACTCGATCGTGTGTGGCGAGGCCTTCGGCCGCGTCCGCGCGATGCTCGACGACAACGGCGACCCGGTCGAGGAGGCCACGCCGTCGCGTCCGGTCCTGGTGATGGGCTTGACGGCCGTGCCGGGCGCCGGTGACAACTTCATCGTCGTCACCGACGACCGGATGGCCCGGCAGATCGCCCAGCAGCGCGCGGCGCGCAAGCGCAGCGCCGACATGGCGAAGTCGAGCCGTCGTCTCACCCTCGAAGAGCTGTTCAGCAACCTTGAGAAGGGTCGCGTCGACGAGCTCAAGCTCATCATCAAGGGTGACGTGTCCGGTTCGGTGGAGGCCCTGGAAGACGCCCTGCTCAAGATCGACGTCGGCGACGAGGTCAGGCTCCGTGTCCTGCACCGCGCGGTCGGCGCCATCACCGAGTACGACGTCAACCTGGCCGTCGCCGACGACAACGCGGTCATCATCGGCTTCAACGTCCGCCCCGAGCCTCGGGCGCGCGACCTGGCCGAGCGCGAGGGCGTCGACATCCGCTACTACTCGGTCATCTACCAGGCGATCGAGGAGATCGAAGCGGCGCTCAAGGGCATGCTCAAGCCCGAGTTCGAAGAGGTCCAGATGGGCACCGCCGAAGTCCGCGAGGTCTTCAAGGTGCCGAAGATCGGCAACGTCGCCGGTTCGCTGGTCCGCTCCGGCACGATCGTCCGCAACAGCAAGGCCAGGATCATCCGCGATGGCGTCGTCATCGCCGACAACCTGACCGTCTCGTCCCTGCGTCGCTTCAAGGATGACGCCACCGAGGTCCGCGAGGGCTTCGAGTGCGGCATCGGTGTCGGTTACAACGACATCCGGATCGACGACACGATCGAGACGTTCGAGATGCGGGAGAAGCCGCGGGTGTAACCCACGGCCGGGCGCCCGGCGGAACCTCCGCCGGGCGCCTCTCGCACGCCCGGGCCTTCTCCCCACCGCAGCAGGCCGGTCGTGCTTCCAGCACACCAAGCCAAGCGGTGGTTTCACACGATGTATGTGGGTGCTCTGACCCTGGACATCCTGCTCGGCGACGTACGTTCGCTGAAGCAGAAGCGCTCTGTCGTCCGGCCTCTGATCGCCGAGCTGCAGCGACGTTACCCGGCCATCGCGGTGGCCGAGACCGGTCATCTTGACCTGCATCGCAGGTCCGAGGTGGGCGTCGCGGTGGTCTCCGCCTCTGCGGGTAACTGCAAAGAGGTGATGGACGCATGCGAACGAATGGTGGCTTTCCGCCCTGACATCGAGTTGCTGTCAGCCAGGCAGCGGCTCTACAACGACGAAGATTGAACGACAGCACGGCCAGGTCGTGCGTGAGGGGGAGCGAACATGGTGGATGCCGCACGAGCGCGCAAGCTCGCCGATCGCATCCAGCAGATCGTCGCCGAGATGCTGGAGCGCCGGATCAAGGACCCGCGCCTGGGCTTCGTCACCGTGACCGACACGCGCATCACCGCTGACCTGCGCGAGGCGACGGTCTTCTACACGGTGTTCGGCTCCGACGCCGAGCGTGCCGACAGCGCGGCCGCCCTCGAAAGTGCCAAGGGCATCATCCGCGCCGAGGTGGGCCGCCAGACCGGCGTGCGCTTCACCCCGACGCTGGCGTTCAAGCACGACCCGCTGCCCGACAGCGCCCGCCAGCTCGACGATCTGATCAACGCCGCGAGGGCGCGCGACGCCGAGGTGGCACGCCGGGCCGAGGGCGCCGACTACGCCGGAGAGCCCGACCCCTACAAGAAGCCCGATGAGGGTGAGGACGACCAGGCGTGACGCCCAACGTGCGCGCGCGATCCGGGCCCCAGGCGTCCTCGGCCATCCCCGAGGCCGCCTGGGAACGGGCGATCCAGCTCGTCGGCCAGGCCGACGAGGTGGCGCTGGCCTGTCACGTGTCGCCCGACGGCGACGCGCTCGGTTCGATGCTGGCCGTCGGCTACGTGCTGCGCTCGCTCGGCAAGCGGGTCGTGGCCTCCTTCGGTGACCAATACTTCGTGGTGCCGAGGATCCTGCGTTTCCTGCCGGGCCAGGAGATGTTGTGCCCGCCCGGCGACTATCCCGAGGCGCCCGAGCTGATGATCACCTTCGACTCCTCGACGTTCGAGCGGCTGGGGCTGCTCAGCCCGAACGCGGCGCGGGCCGAGCAGGTCATCGTCATGGACCATCATCCGTCCAACGCCGGGTTCGGCACGCTGAGCCTCATCGACCCGCGGGCGGCGGCCACGGCCATGCTGGCCGAGCAGCTCATCTACCGGCTCGGCGGCGGGCTCGACCGCGACATCGCCACCTGCCTGTACGCCGGCCTCGTGACCGACACGGGCTCCTTCCGCTACTCCTCGACGACTCCGGCCGTGCACCAGATGGCGGCCAGGCTCGTGGCCACCGGGCTGCACACCGACGAGATCGCCCGCGAGCTGTGGGACCGCTCGCCGTTCGGCTACCTGAAGGTGCTGGCCCGCGCGCTCGACCGGGTGACGCTGGAGGGCTCCCTCGTCTGGACGTACGTGCCGAGGGTGGACCGGGCCGCGTACGGGCTGCCGTACACCGAGGTCGAGGGCATGATCGACATCGTACGGCGGGCCGACGAGGCCGAGGTGGCGGTCGTGCTCAAGGAGGACGACAACGGCGACTGGCAGGTGTCGACCAGGTCGAAGGGCGCGGTCGACGTGGCGGCCGTGTGCGCCGCGCTGGGCGGCGGCGGGCATCACAACGCGGCCGGGTTCACCTCCTACGACAGCGTGGAGGAGACCATGGCCAAGTTCAGACGAGAGCTGGGGAAGGCTGGATGGCCGAGAGCGGTCTGATCATCGTCGACAAGCCGGGCGAGTGGACCTCGCACGACGTGGTGGCCAGGATGCGGCGCATCGCCGGCACCCGCCGCGTCGGGCACGCGGGCACGCTCGACCCGATGGCGACGGGTGTGCTGGTGATCGGCGTGGAGAAGGCGACCAGGCTGCTCGGCCACCTGGCGCTGACCGAGAAGGTCTACGAGGCCACGATCCGGCTGGGCGTGACCACCAACACCGACGACGCCGAGGGCGAGACCGTGGCCACGGCGTCGGCGGCCGGCGTGGACACGGCCGAGATCCGCAAGGGCGTCGAGGCGCTCACCGGCGAGATCATGCAGGTGCCGCCGCAGGTCAGCGCCATCAAGGTCAACGGGCAGCGGGCGTACAAGATGGCCCGTGCGGGCGAGGAGGTCGCGCTCGTGGCCCGGCCCGTGACCGTGTACGCCTTCGACGTGCTCGACATCAGGCCCACCGGCGACGTCGTGGACGTGGACGCGGTCGTGACCTGTTCGAGCGGCACCTACATCAGGGCCCTGGCCCGCGACCTCGGGGCCGGGCTCGGCGTGGGCGGCCACCTGACCCGGCTGCGCCGCACCCGCGTCGGGCCCTACGACCTGTCGCTGGCGAAGAGCCTCGACCAGCTCGCCGAGGAGTGCGTGGTGCTGCCGATCGGCGAGGCGGTGGCGGCGGCGTTCCCGCGCCGCGACGTGACCGCCGAGGAGGCGCGCGTGATCGGCCACGGCGGGCGGCTGCCCGCGGCCGGGCTCGGCAAGGGGCCGATCGGCGTGTTCGGGCCGGAGGGCGAGCTGCTGGCCCTGGTGGAGGAGCAGGGCCGGATCGCGAAACCCCTCGCGGTGTTCGCCGGCTGAGGCCATGTTCGCCGGGGTTCGGCAGGGTTCGGCAGGGTTCGGCGGTCAGGCGGGTTGGCGGGCGACCAGGATGTCGCGGACGATCGCCTGGTCGACCCAGTGTTCGAAGTCGGGGTAGTCCATGACCTCCAGGCCCGCCCCGGTGAGGATCTTGGCCAGGTCGGCCCTCGTGCCGCCGTAGGTGTTCCAGGCGATGCCCATGGCGCCGCCGGGGCGCAGCAGCTCGGCCCAGACCGGCACGGCCTGCCTGAGCAGCTCCAGCGGGCTGCGCGACAGCCCGCCGCCGCCCTTGCTGCCGTGCTGGACGCCGTAGGGGGCGTCGGTCGCCACGACGTCGAACGTGCGGGGCTTGAAGAAGTCGCGGCTCTTGAGCGTGTCGGCGTTCACCACGGTGAGCCGCTGCACGTCGCCCGCCTTGACGGCCTCCTTCGACAGGCC
The DNA here is from genome assembly GCA_013362835.1 of Nonomuraea sp. The sequence continues at coordinate 4,781 of JABFVJ010000146.1, forward strand.
GAACGTGACGTTGAGCCGCCGGCCCACGAGAGCGCGCTCGCGGCGCACCGGCACGGTCTCGGCCGTGTGCTTGAGCCGCTTGTTGCGCAGCCACGTCTTGATGAAGCCGCTGTACGCCTCGAAGTCCTTGCCGTCGACGTCGAGGCCGTAGGCGTCGTAGCCGTACATGAGGGCCTGGTTGAGGGTGGTGCCGCGGCCGCACATCGGGTCGAACACGGACAGCTTCTCCGGCAGGCCGCGGTCGGTGGCCAGCGCCGTGACGTTGAGCAGGAGCTTGGTGAAGTGTTCGTTGGTCTTGCCGGCGTATTTCTGGATGGTGATCAGGTCGCTGGTCAGGCGGTCGAGCGGGTGCACGGTCAGGGGCCTGAGCAGGTCGCCCTCCAGGCCGAAGACGGCGTAGACGGAGGAGAGGTTGGACAGCAGCGCGACATCCCGCTCGGTGAGCGGGGTCGCGGTCTCGAAGGTGACGTAGGGGACGCCGCCGATGGTGGTCTGCGCGCTGTCCAGGACGGTGTTCTCGATGGCGTGGTCACTGAAGACGGCCAGCTCAGCCTGGGTGAGGCGGAGGGAGCTCTCGCCGTAGACCCGGTTGAAGGCAGGCAGGATCAGGAGCGCGTATCGAGGCATGATGCCGCATCCTACTCGGGACAGGCTCCCCTCGATTGGAGGTGACCCGGACGCGCATGGCAGGCTTGTCTCGGATTGATCCGCCACGAGCGAATGGGGCCTAGCGTGCGGGGTTCGGGAAGGTCTGTGGTGACCATCGGCGTGTACGACGGCGTCCATCGCGGTCACCGGCAGGTGGTCGAGCGTGCGGTCGCCGTCGCCCGCGAACGGGGGACGCGCAGCGTGGCCGTGACCTTCGAGCCGCATCCCGACGAGGTGGTGCTGCCGGGGACGCGGCGGCAGCGGCTGACGACGCTGAAGCGGCGGGCCGAGCTGCTGGCCGAGCTGGGGGTCGACGAGGTCGACGTGATGGAGTTCACGCTCGACGTGTCGCGGATGAGCCCTGACGACTTCGCGCAGGTGGTGCTGGGCGAACGGCTGAGGGCCGCGGTGGTCGTGGTGGGGGAGGACTTCACGTTCGGCCACCGCGCCGCCGGAGACATCGAGATATTGCGGGCGCTGGGCGAAAAATACGACTTCGGGGTGGAGGCCGTGCCCATGGTCGGCGGCGTCTCCTCGACCGCGATCCGCGAGCTGATCGTCGCCGGCGACATCGAGGGCGCCAACGCCGCGCTCGGCCGGCCGCACCGGGTGGAGGGCGTGGTCGTACGCGGCTACCAGCGGGGGCGGCAGCTCGGCTTCCCGACCGCGAACGTCGAGACGCCGCCGCACACCGCGATCCCGGCCGACGGGGTCTACGCGGGGTGGATGGAGTGCGTGCCGGTGGCCAACCTGCCCGCGCCGTACGTGGGGGAGCGGTGGCCGGCGGCGATCTCGGTGGGGACGAACCCGACGTTCGAGGGCGTGCCGCGCACGGTGGAGGCGTACGCGCTCGACCGCGACGACCTGGAGCTGTACGGGGTGCACGTGGCGGTGGAGTTCGCCGCGCGGCTGCGCGGCAACACCCGCTTCGAGTCGATCGAGGCGCTGATCGACCAGATCCACGCCGACGTCGACGCCACCCGCCGCCTCACCGGCTGAATTCATGTCAACGGCATCCCGCCGTTTCGGGTCTTTCACGGCGGAGCCGGCGTCGGCCGGACGCCGACGTGGGCTCGCGTCCGTCCAGGGGAACGGCCGCTGACCGGTCGGTGGCGCGCCGCCGTTACGGTGCGCCCGTCTCACTCGCCGGGTGGTCTCGCGTGACCGGCGGGAGCAGCGCCAGGGCGTGGGCCACGACCGCTTCGCGGGTGATGCCGGGAACGCCGATGACGAGCTGGGTGCTGAAGCCGTCGAGCATGGCGCGCAGCCGTACGGAGAAGGAGTCCGCGCCGGGGCCGGGCAGGAGGGTGACCAGGGTGTCGTGCCAGGCGCGGTCCAGGTCGGCCTGGGCGTCGCGCAGCTCCGGGACGGAGGCGGTACGGCTCCAGACGTCGACCCAGAGCAGCCACCGGGGGTCGCCCGCGCGTTCGGGGGCGTAGAGCTCGACGTAGGCGCGCAGGCGGTCGCGCTCGGGGGCGTCCAGCTCCAGGAGGGCCTTCCTGCGCGGGGCCAGCTGCTCCTCGCTCCACTTGAGCGTCTCCAGCAGCAGCTGGTCCTTGCTGCCGAAGTAGTACAGGAGATGGCCGCCGCTCGTGTCCAGGCGTCTGCCGAGCGCAGCCATGGTGAGCTGGGCTGAGCCGTGCTCGGCTATCGCCGCCATCGCGGCTTGGAGCATCTGCTCGCGGGGGTGCAGCAGCCGCTGTCGCGCCATTCCTTCTCGCCTCGGTCCGGTAACGGGTCTTGACGCCTTACTGTACGGCAGTGCATTTTGAATGACATTCAAAGTTTGAACGGCATTCAAATCCCCAGGAGTACGCCGTGCTCAAGCAGTCACCACCCCCCACGCTCCCCCGAGTGCTCGGCCTGTTCGGCGCGGTCATGCTGACCCTGTCGTGCATCACCCCCGCCTCCTCGCTGTTCATCATCGTCCCCGAAGTCCTCGCAGGTCAGGGCAGTGGCGCGGTGGTCGCGCTGCTCGCCGGGCTGGTCGTCTCCGCCGGCATCGGCTGCTGCTACGCCGAGCTCGGCACGCTCACCCCCAGCTCCGGCGGCGAGTACGCGATGGTCAACCGGCTGCTCGGCCGCTTCGCCGGCTGGATCACGTTCGGGCTGTCGGTCGCGCTGCTGGTCGTGATCCCGCCGATCATCGCCCTCGGCACCGCCGACTACCTCGCCGACCTGGTCGCGATCGACCGGCCGCTCGCGGGCGCGGCCGTGATGCTGCTCGCGACCCTGCTGGCCGTGCTCGACGTACGGTCCAACGCCCTCATCACCGGCGTCTTCCTGGCCGTGGAGGTGGTGGCGGCCGGGGTCGTGGCCGTGCTCGGGTACACGCACGCAGAACGCGGCGTCGACGTGCTGGTCGCGCCCGTCGCGCCGGAGGGGCAGCCGTACACGCTCGCGATCCTCGTGGCGGGGCTGACCGTGACGATGTTCTCGTTCAACGGGTTCGGCACCGCGGTCTACCTGTCGGAGGAGATCAAGGAGCCGCGCAGGAACGTGGCCCGCGCGGTCTTCTGGTCGCTGGGCCTGGCCGCGGTGGTGATCGTGCTGCCCACCGGGGCCGCCGTGCTCGGCGTCGGCTCGCTGGACGAGCTGGCCGACGGCGGCTTCCCCGGCTACGTGCGCTCCTGGGGCGGCGACGGCCTCGCCACGGCCGTCAACCTCGGCATCGTCGTCGCCATCATGAACGCGGTGCTCGTCATGGCCCTGCAGAACGCCCGCGTGCTGTTCGCCTCCGGCCGCGACCGCGCCTGGCCCGAGGTCGTCAACCAGGCGCTCACCCGGCTGCACCCGCGCTGGGGCTCGCCCTGGGTGGCCACGCTGGTGATCGGGCTGCCGGGCGTGGCCATGGCGGCGCTGCTGGAGATCGAGGAGCTGCTCGGCGTCACGTCCGTGATCATCTGCCTGGTGTCGATCCTGCTCGCCGTCGCGGCGCTGCGGGCGAGGTCGGGGGCGTTCAGGCCGGTGTCCGCGTGGCGGATGCCGCTGTGGCCGGTGATCCCGGTGCTGGTGATCGCGGCGCTGGCGTACGCGCTGGCCGAGCAGGCGGTCGCCGACCTGCTGGTCGCGGGCGGGATCGTGGCCGCCTCCGCCCTCTATTACCTGCTCTACCTGCGGCCCAGGGCGGACTCCCGCTGGGTCGTGACCACTCCGGAGGACTGACATGCACGACTTGGCCGTACGCAACGCGCGCATCCACACCGTGGACGACGCCAGGCCGTGGGCAGGCGCCCTCGCCGTCACGGGCGGGCGGATCGCCTGGATCGGCGACGACCGCGACTGCCCGCCGGCCGCCGAGGTCGTGGACGCGGGCGGGCGGCTGGTGCTGCCCGGGTTCGTGGACGCGCACAACCATGTGCGGCTGGGCTCCGACGACGCGTGCGTGCAGCTCGCCGGGGCCGCCACGGCCGATGAGATCGGACGCAGGATCGCGGCCTGGCGGGCCATCCACCCGGACGCCGCGTGGATCGAGTGCGAGGGGTTCGACTACGCGGCGCTGCCCGGTACGCCCACGGCGGCCGTTCTCGACGCGCTGACCGGCGACGTGCCCGCGTTCGTGTTCAGCTACGACGTGCACACCATGTGGCTGAACAGCGCGGGCATGCGGCGGCTCGGGATCGCGCGTGACCGGGTGGACCTGCCGTTCGGCGTGGCCCAGGTGGACGCGGCGGGCGAGCCGACCGGCTTCGTCACCGAGTTCGCCGTACGCGGGCTGTCGCGCGACGGCCACCGGGCCCTGGCCGGGGCGGGACTGCCGTGGGCGAGCGCCGGCCGCCGCTACTCCCGCCTGGCCCACTCGCTGGACCAGGCCATCGGCCACGGGATCACGACGGTCGTGGAGCCGCAGAACTCGCTGGACGACCTCGCGCTGTTCGAGCGGGCGCGGAGCGAGGGGCGGCTGCGGTCCCGGCTGATCGCCGCCCTGTTCCACCCGAGAGGAACCAGCGAAGCCGACTTGCGGGATTTCGCGGACGCCGCCGCGAAATATCGGGATGAATGGTTCCGGGTCGGGCCGCTCAAGCTGTACATCGACGACGTCGTCGAGCCGCGTACCGCCGCGTTGCTGGAGCCGTACTGCGGGCACGCGCACCGAGGCGAGACCTTCTACCCGCCCGAGGAGTTCGCCGCCCTGCTTGCCCGGCTGGACGCGGCCGGGTTCCAGACGTTCGTGCACGCGACCGGGGACCGGGGCATCCGGACCGTCCTCGACGCGGTCGAGCACGCCCGCGCCGTCAACGGCCCGCGCGACGCCCGGCACCAGATCGTGCACGTGGAGTGCCTGGACCCGGCCGACGTGCCGCGCTTCGCCGAGCTCGGCGTGGTGGCCTGCATGCAGCCCAGGCACTGCTCGCCCGACATCGCGGGCCCCGGGCACGACTGGGCCGCCGCCGTGGGCGCCGGGCGCTGGGCCAAGGCGTGGCCGATGCGCTCGCTGGAGGCGGCCGGCGCGGTGCTGGCCTTCTCGTCGGACTGGAACGTGGCCGAGATGGACCCGATGATCGGCCTCTACACGGCGGTCACGCGGCGGGGGCTGGCGGGCGGTCCCGCGTGGGTGCCGGAGGAGACGGTCACGCTGGAGGGCGCGATCCGGGCGTACACGCTGGGGTCGGCGTACGCGAACTTCTGCGAGCACGATCGGGGGTCCCTGACGCCGGGCAAGCTGGCCGACTTCGTTATCCTGTCGGAAGACCTGTTCGAGGTGCCGGCCTCGCGCATTCCCGAGGTCCGCCCCGAGCTCGTCGCCGTGGGCGGGGCCGTCGTCGTGGGCGCGGACACTTGACTCCGATGGTAACCTTGCATGTCGGCTCTGTGACGGTGGCGCTGTGTAACACAAGCAGGCGCTGCCCATGACGGCCTTCACGCGGCGACTGTAGGCACGCACGGTCGTTCGCACTCTTTTGTCTCATTCGCGCGTGTCCGTAGATTGAAGGAGAGCCGTGTCCCTCGACACCGCTGCCAAGAAGACCATCATCGGGGAGTACGCGACGACCGAAGGCGACACCGGTTCGCCCGAGGTGCAGATCGCACTGCTCAGCAAGCGCATCAGCGAGCTCACCGAGCACCTGAAGACGCACAAGCACGACCACCACAGCCGTCGTGGCCTGCTTCTGCTCGTCGGTCGCCGGCGCCGGCTGCTGAAGTACCTGCAGAAGGTCGACATCCAGCGTTACCGCTCGCTCATCGAGCGGCTCGGCCTGCGCCGATAACATGGAAAGGGAGCGGCGCAGGACGCCGCTCCCTTCTCATATGGGCCCGCCCATGTGGGTAGGAGCCAGAGCGTCCGGCGCGTCGCGGCGAGAAACCGCCGCAGCCCTGACGTACAACTGAAAATCCGAGACACACAGCCCCCGCGTCCGTTTCAGCACCATGCGACCCGCGACGCCTGCGGGCCGGTCCTCGGTAGTGGCTTCCGGTAAGAACGACCGGGCGCTTCGATCGAAGACCGGCGCTGCACCTAACGAGGGTGCCGGTGAATAAGAGGGCGCGGGTGACCGACCACAAGGAGGTCCCCCGTGGAGGGTGTCCACACTGCTGAAGCCGTCATTGACAACGGCTCGTTCGGCACGCGCACGATCCGGTTCGAGACCGGTCGGCTCGCGCGTCAGGCGGCGGGTTCCGCCGTCGCCTATCTCGACAACGACACGATGGTGCTCTCCGCCACCACCGCGTCGAAGCAGCCCAAGGAGAACTTGGACTTCTTCCCCCTCACGGTCGACGTCGAAGAGCGCATGTACGCCGCGGGCCGCATCCCCGGCTCGTTCTTCCGCCGTGAGGGCCGTCCCTCCGAGGACGCGATCCTGACCTGCCGCCTGATCGACCGGCCGCTGCGCCCGTCGTTCGTCAAGGGCCTGCGCAACGAGATCCAGGTCGTCGCCACGGTGATGGCGCTCAACCCCGACCACCTCTACGACGTGGTCGCCATCAACGCCGCCTCGTTGTCCACCCAGCTGGCGGGCCTGCCCTTCTCGGGCCCGATCGGCGGCGTGCGCGTCGCGCTGATCGACGGCCAGTGGGTGGCCTTCCCCACGCACCACGAGCTGGAGCGGGCCACGTTCGACATGGTCGTGGCGGGCCGCCTGCTCGACGACGGCGACGTCGCCATCATGATGGTCGAGGCCGAGTCCACCAAGGACACGCTCAAGCTGGTCGCCGAGGGCGCCGTCGCGCCCACCGAGGAGACCGTGGCCCAGGGCCTCGAGGCCGCCAAGCCGTTCATCAAGGTGCTGTGCGAGGCGCAGTCGCGCATCGCGCAGGTCGCCGCCAAGGAGACCGCCGAGTACCCGGTCTTCCTCGACTACCAGGACGACGTCTACAACGCGGTCGAGGCCGCGGTCAAGACGGAGCTGGCCGCCGCGCTGACCATCGCCGGCAAGCAGGAGCGCGAGACCGAGCTCGACAAGGTCAAGGCCCTGGCCGCCGAGCGGCTGCTGCCCGAGTTCGAGGGGCGCGAGAAGGAGATCTCCGCCTCCTACCGCTCGGTGATGAAGAAGCTCATGCGCGAGCGGGTCGTCAACGAGGGCGTCCGCATCGACGGCCGCGGCACCAAGGACATCCGCGCCCTGTCGGCCGAGGTCCACGTGGTGCCCCGGGTGCACGGCTCGGCCCTGTTCGAGCGCGGCGAGACCCAGATCATGGGCATCACCACGCTGAACATGCTGCGCATGGAGCAGGTCATCGACACGCTCAACCCCGAGCGCACCAAGCGCTACATGCACAACTACAACTTCCCCCCCTACTCCACCGGTGAGACCGGCCGCGTGGGCTCGCCCAAGCGCCGCGAGATCGGTCACGGCGCGCTCGCCGAGCGGGCGCTGATCCCCGTGCTGCCCTCGCGCGAGGAGTTCCCGTACGCCATCCGCCAGGTCTCCGAGGCCCTCGGCTCCAACGGCTCCACCTCGATGGGCTCGGTCTGCGCCTCCACGATGGCGCTGCTCGACGCCGGTGTGCCGCTGCGTGAGATGGTCGCGGGCATCGCGATGGGCCTGATCGGCGAGGGCGACCAGTACGTCACCCTGACCGACATCCTCGGCGCCGAGGACGCCATGGGCGACATGGACTTCAAGGTCGCCGGCACCAAGGACGTCATCACCGCCCTCCAGCTCGACACCAAGCTCGACGGCATCCCCGCCTCCGTGCTGGCCGGCGCGCTGAAGCAGGCCAAGGGCGCCCGCCTCGCGATCCTCGACGTGATGCAGGAGGCGATCGACTCCCCGGCGGAGATGAACCCGACCGCGCCGCGCATCATCACGATCAAGGTCCCGGTCGACAAGATCGGCGAGGTCATCGGCCCGAAGGGCAAGATGATCAACCAGATCCAGGACGACACGGGCGCCGAGATCACCATCGAGGACGACGGCACGATCTACATCGGCGCCACCGACGGGCCCTCCGCCGAGGCCGCCCGTACGGCGATCAACGCCATCGCCAACCCGCACATGCCCGAGGTCGGCGAGCGCTACCTGGGCACGGTCGTCAAGATCGCGGCCTTCGGCGCGTTCATCTCGCTCATGCCCGGCAAGGACGGCCTGCTGCACGTCTCCCAGATCCGCAAGCTGCACGGCGGCAAGCGCATCGAGAACGTGGAAGACGTCATGAGCGTCGGCGAGAAGATCCAGGTCGAGATCGCCGAGATCGACGGCCGGGGCAAGCTCTCCCTCGTGCCCGTCGAGGTCATCGAGAAGGAGGCCGCCGAGAAGGAGGCCAAGGCGCCCGAGGGCGACGAGGGCCCCGAGGCCGACGCCGAGGCGCCCGCCGCCGCCGAGGAGAAGTCCGAGCGGCCGCCGCGCCGCACCCGGACCCGCGTGCGTACCACCCGCCCCAGCGACGGCGACGACCGCAACTCGTGACCGAGGCAACCGGTAATCTCGGCACCCCGGGAGGGCTCGTGATGACCACCACGCTGCACCCCGGCAAGGACGGTGCCGGAGTCGTCAGGCGCACCGTCCTTCCGGGCGGGCTCCGCGTGGTGACCGAGACCATGCCGACCGTGCGCAGCGTCGCGGTCGGCATGTGGGTCGGCATCGGCTCGCGTGACGAGGCCCCCGAGCACATGGGGGCCACCCACTTCCTCGAACACCTGCTGTTCAAGGGCACGCCGACGCGTGACGCCATGGAGATCTCCGCGTCCATCGAGGGCATCGGCGGTGAGATCAACGCCTTCACCGCCAAGGAGTACACCTGCTACTACGCGCGGGTCCTCGACGAGGACCTGCCGGTCGCGGTCGACGTGCTCGCCGACGTGGTCACCTCCTCGCTGGTCACCGAGGAGGACGTCGAGTCCGAGCGCGGCGTGATCCTCGAAGAGATCGCCATGCACGACGACGACCCGTCCGACGTGGTGCACGAGCAGTTCGCGGGCGCCCTGTACGGCGACTCGCCGATCGGCCGGCCGATCCTGGGCACGGTCGACTCGATCAACGCCCTCGGGCGCGATCGGATCGCCGAGTACTACCACCGCTACTACCGGCCCCGCACGACCGTGGTGTCGGTGGCCGGGAACGTGCGGCACGAAGAGGTCGTCGAGCTGGTCGCCCGCGCGTACGAGCGGGCGGGCGCGCTGGAGGGGCCGTACGAGTTCGCCCCGCCGCGTACCAGTGGGCCCGGGGCGGCGTCGCGGTCCGGGGTCAGGGTGCTCGACCGGCCGACCGAGCAGGCCAACCTGGTGCTCGGCACGACCGGTCTGTCCAGGACCGACGACCGCAGGTTCGCGCTCGGCGTGCTCAACGCCGCGCTCGGGGGCGGCATGTCGTCCCGGCTCTTCCAGGAGATCAGGGAGAAGCGCGGGCTGGCGTACTCGGCCTACAGCTACACCTCGGCCTACGCCGACACCGGGCAGTTCGGGATCTACGTGGGGTGTCTCCCCTCGAAGATCGACGACGTGCTCAAGATCTGCCGGGACGAGGTCGCCCGCGTGGTGGCCGACGGCCTGAGCGCCGACGAGATCATGCGCGGCAAGGGGCAGATGCGCGGCGGGCTCGTGCTCGGGCTGGAGGACACCGGGTCGCGGATGTCGCGGATCGGGAAGAACGAGCTGGTGTACGACGAGCTGATGTCGGTGGACGAGGTTCTGGGGCGGATCGAGGCGGTCACTCCCGACGAGATCGGGGAGGTCGCCCGCGACGTCCTCAACCGCCCGCTCACCCTGGCCGTCATCGGGCCGTACGGCGACAAGGACTTCTCCGACGCCATCACCTGACCCTCTCGCGGGCTCGGAACAAAAGGGGGACGTCCGACGGGCGTCCCCCTTTGCCTTGCCGGTGGACGGGGGTGTCCGGGCCGGGGCGGGGGTCTCCGGTAGGGTTGACCGTGTGATCAAGGTTGGTGTGCTGGGCGCGCGTGGCCGGGTGGGCGTCGAGGTGTGCAGGGCGGTCGAGGCGGCCGGTGACATGGAGCTGGTGGCCGCGCTCGACAAGGACGATCCCGTCCAGGGGCTCGAAGGGGCCGAGGTGGTGGTCGACTTCACCCATCCCGACGTGGTGATGGGCAATCTCGAATGGGCCATCGCCCACGGCGTGCACCCGGTGGTGGGCACCACGGGGTTCGACGCGGGGCGGCTCGCGACCGTACGCGGGTGGCTGGAGCGGTCGCCGGGCACCAACTGCCTGATCGCCCCCAACTTCGGCATCGCCGCCGTGCTCATGATGCACTTCGCGCAGCAGGCGGCCCGCCACTTCGAGTCCGTCGAGATCGTCGAGCTGCATCACCCGAACAAGGCCGACGCCCCGTCCGGCACCGCTCGCCGTACGGCCGAGCTGGTGGCCGAGGCGCGCGGCAAGGCCGGGCTCGGCGGGATGCCCGACGCGACGAGCACCGCCCTCGACGGCGCGCGCGGCGCGGACGTCGGCGGCGTGCACGTGCACGCGGTGCGCCTGGCCGGGCTGATCGCGCACCAGGAGGTGCTGCTGGGCGGCGACGGCGAGATCCTGACGATCAGGCACGACACGATGAGCAGGTCGGCGTTCACGCCGGGCGTGCTGCTGGGCGTGCGCCGGGTGCGCGAGCTGCCGGGGCTCACCGTGGGCCTGGAGCCGCTGCTCGACCTCTGACCGGGGTTCTGCACGACGTGCCCACAACCCAGTGAACAGGGTCGCGGGCACGTCGTGAGGAGAGGATCCCGGCTCCGCACAGCCGGGCCTACGATCATCAACAGTAATATCCGGAGGCGGCCTGCGGCCCGAACATGAGACCGTGTCGCCATGGTGCGATGGGCTGAGCCGGGTGAGCTTTCCGGGCTGATATCTGTGGAATTGGCGGCCGACCAGCTCTTCGAGGAGGTCGGCATCGTCTTCCCGCCCGGCACCACCATGGTCGAAGAGGTCGACGACCCCGCCCGCGTGCTGGTGGAAGGCGACCCGCCCGCCGGGTTCGCGATGATCGGGTGGGTCGACGGCAACGTGCATCTCGACCAGCTCGCCGTACGCCCCGACGCCATGCGGCAGGGCATCGGCGGGCGGCTGGTGGAGGCGGTGGTCGACCACGCCGGGGCCGTGGGCGCGCCGGCGGTGACGCTGACGACGTTCAGGGACGTGCCCTGGAACGCCCCCTGGTACGCGCGCCACGGCTTCTCGGTGCTGCTGCGACAGGAGTGGGGGCCGGAGCTGCGCGCGCTGGTCGAGCACGAGCGCGAGCTGGGCATCGAGGTGGCGCCGAGGGTCGTGATGCGCCGATAACCTGGCGACGTGAGCCGGTTCCGTGATGAGTTGTGGCAGGTCGTCGGCGGTGTCTACGACCAGATCCTGACCCACCCGTTCCTGGCGGGGCTGACCGACGGATCGCTGCCCAGAGACGCGTTCCGCCACTACGTGGTGCAGGAGGCGCATTTCCTGCCCGACTACGCGCGCGCCCAGGCGGCGTGCGCGGCGCGTTCCCCCGAGCCGTGGGCGGTGCAGCGGTTCGCGGCCGACGCCGCGATGACCGTCGAGGTCGAGCACAGTCTCGTGGTGGAGCTGCTGGCCGCGTTCGGGCTCGACGAGGCCGACGCGCGCAAGACGCCGCCGGGGCCGACGACGGTGGGCTACACGTCGTACCTGGTGCGCACGTGCTCGCTGGGCACGTTCCCCGAGGCGCTGGGCGCGATCGTGCCCTGCTACTGGATCTACGCCAGGGTCGGCGAGACCCTGCTCGGGCGCTCCTCGCCCGACCCGCTGTACGCCTGGTGGATCGACACCTACGGCGGCGAGGGCTACCAGGAGACCGTCGCCGGGGTGCTCGACCTGCTCGACGACCTCACGCTGACCGGCGAGGAGCGGCTCCGGCTGCTCGACCGGGCGCTCACGACGGCCCGCTACGAGTGGATGTTCTGGGACGCGGCCTGGCGCCAGGAAGGCTGGCCATGCGGCTGAGGGACCTCCTCCAGGCCGACCAGCTCGCTCTGAAGGTGCTGACCGGGCACGACCTGCTCGACCGGCGCGTACGCGGCGTCTCCACGACCGATCTGCCCGATCCCGCCATGTTCGTCAAGGCGGGCGAGCTGGTGCTCACCGAGCTGACCTGGCACACGGGGGCCGATTCGTCGCGCGCGTTCGTGAAGAGTCTGGGCGAGGTGGCGGCGCTGGTCGCGGGCACCGCGCTGAAGGTCCCACCCGCCGACCTCATCGACGCCTGCGCCGAGGCCGGGCTGCCGCTGCTCACGCTGCCCGTCGACGTGCCGTTCAGCCAGGTCACCGAGCACGTCCTGCGGGCCCTGATCGCCGAGCTGGGCACCCCGCCGCGGCCCGCGTACGCCGCCCGCAGGCGGCTGGCCAGCACGCTCGTCGACGGCGGCAGCCTCACCAAGCTCGTCACGGCGGTCGCGGGCGAGCTCGACGTGCCCTGCTGGGTGCTCTCGCCCACCGGCCGGGTGATCGTCGGCTCGCAGCCGCTCGCCGCCACCGCCCGGCCGCGGCTGGCGCACACGTTCCTCACGGCGCGGTTCCTGCCCGGGATGGTCACGCAGGAGGACGGCACGGCGCTGTCGGTGTTCCCGGTCAGCAAGGGCGCGCCGCACCGGATCGCCAACTGGTTCCTCGCCTACGCGGGCGAGCAGGTGCAGGGCGAGAACGAGGACCTGGTCGTCGAGCTGGCCGCGCTCGTGGCGCTGGAACGCTCGCGGCTGGAGGCGGCGCAGCGGATCGAGCGGCGGGTGCTCGACCAGCTCCTGACCCTGCTGGAGTCGGGCGACGCCGCGCTGCCCGGGGTGGTCTCGCGGCTGCACACGCTGCACGTGGAGACCGAGCACGGCCTGCTGGCCGTGGCCCTGTCGGCCGACCTGGGGACGGGCGGCGAGGTGGCCGTGCCGGTGCTGGACGAGCTGCTGCGGCCGCTCGCGCCCGGCATCGTCACCGCGACCGGCGCGGCCGCGGCCGTCGCGCTCGTCCCGCTGGCGGGCAACACGGCCGAGGAGCTGACGGCACACGTGCTCAGGGGCGCGCGCACGCTGGAGGCGGGGCTCGGCGAGGGCCGCATCACGCTCGGGGTGAGCAGCGTGACGACCGGCCCGGCCGCGCTGAGCAGCCTGATCGAGGAGGCCAGGCACGCGCTCAGGCTGGCCGCGCTGAGCGGCGACCGGGTCAGCGTGATCACCGGCGACGACGTCAGCTCCCACCGCACGCTGCTCGCCGCCATCCCGGGCGAGCTGCGGCGGGCGTTCCGGGCGCGGCTGCTCGGGCGGCTGGAGTCGTACGACGCGGCCAACCAGACCGACCTGCTGGAGACGTTGCGGGCGTACCTGGAGGAGTCGGGCTCGTGGGCGGCCACGGCCGAGCGGCTGCACGTGCACGTCAACACGCTGCGCTACCGGCTGCGCCGCATCGAGGAGCTGACCGGGCGGTCGCTGAACTCCTGGGACGAGCGGGTCGACTTCATCCTGGCCCTGCGGATGCGCTGAGCCGGGCGGCGACCTCCTCGGCGGTCGGGTTGACCAGGGCCGAGCCGTCGGGGAAGACGACGGTCGGGATCAGCCAGGAGCCGCCGTTGAGCTCGGTGATGAGCTCGATCGCGCCGGGGGTCTCGTCCACGTTCAGCTCGGCGTACGCGATGCCGGCGCGGGTGAGCCGGGCCTTGAGCCGGTGGCAGTGGCCGCACCAGGGGGCGCTGTAGACGGTGATCATGTATTCCCGATTCGATGAGGGGGTTTGACCGGTGGCGCAAGCACCGAATACTCTCATGTGCCAATTGGAGTTTACCGGTAGACACTGCAGCTAGGCAGGGGTGACCGGTCGTGCGAAAGTAGGGTCCCCGGTGGCCGATCTGCCTGTCTCCCGGCGTTCTGTCCTGCGGTCGGCCGCGTTCGCGGGCGCGCTCGCCGTACTTCCCGGCCTGCTGTCGGCGTGCGGCTCGTCCGAGCCCGGGAAGGCGAGCGCGAAGGACGTGCTGCGGGTGGCGCTGCCCTCGTCCATCGCCTCCCTCGACGCGGCCAAGGAGGCGGGCATCATGAACTACGTCGTCGCCCTCCTGGTGCAGGAGTCCCTGGTCGGCGTCGGCCAGGACGGCAGCCTCCAGCCGGCCCTCGCCGAGTCGTGGACCAGGAAGGACCCCACCACCTACGTCTACAAGCTGCGCCAGGGCGTGACGTTCTCCGACGGCGGTCCGGTGACCGCCGCCGATGTCGTGGCCAGCCTCGACCTGCACGCCAAGAAGGGCTCCACCACGGCCTTCGCCTACGCCTACGCCAACGTGGCCGAGATCGCGGCGACCGGCGACGCCGAGGTGACGATCACGCTCAAGAGCCCCGACGCGTCGTTCGCGTGGGTGCCCACGCCCGGGACGCTCCTCGTCACCAGCGAGAAGTTCATCCAGGCGACCGGCGAGCGCATCGGCACGCCGGAGGGCAAGCTGCTGGGGACGGGGCCGTACAAGGTGGCGGAGTTCGCCCCCGACTCGCACGTCACGCTGGAGCGCAACGACGCCTACTGGGGCGGGAAGCCGGCGTTCCGGCAGATCAGGATCGACTTCATCCCCGAGGAGTCCACGCGGCTGCTGGCGATGCGCGGCGACTCCGTCGACGTGGCGCTCAACGTGCCGGCCGAGCAGATCGACCAGTGGAAGGCCGTGCCCGGCGCGCAGGTGCTGACCGCCGCCGACCGTTCCCTGGTCACGCTGGCCTTCGACACCTCCAGGAAGCCGTGGGACGACGTGCGCGTACGCAGGGCCGTCGCCCACGCCGTGGACAGGGAGGGCATCGTCAGGAGCGTGCTGCGCGGCCACGGCAGGGTCGCCGCCACGATCCCCGACCCGGCCCAGTGGGGCGGCGTCCTCGATCAGGCCCAGGTCGACTCCCTGTACGCCACCATCCCCCAGTACGGCTTCGACCTCGCCAAGGCCAAGGCCGAGCTGGCCCTGTCGGCCACGCCGCAGGGGTTCAGTGACACGCTCACGTACCCGAGCAGCGGCCCGCAGCTCGGCCGGGCCGCGCTCACCCTGGCCGAGAACCTCAAGGGGATCGGCATCACGCTGGAGGTCAAGGAGGTGCCGCTCGAACAGTGGATCGCC
>JABFVJ010000251.1 GCA_013362835.1 Nonomuraea sp.
GGACGTCTACGCCAAGTGGGTCTTCGTGCCCGGCTACTACCAGGGCAAGGCCCCGTGGGGCGTCTACGTGGGCGCCTACGCCTTCACGGCGTACGACCTCGACACGTACGACGACTACGACGGCGACTTCGCCTTCGTCGCGGTGCACAACGGCTTCTCCCTGACCGGCAGCAAAGAGGTCAACAAGGGAGAGTTCTCGGACTGGGGCGGCGACAAGTGGGTCGAACACGAGGAGATCAAGAAGGAGGAGTTCGACCCCGGCTTCTCCAAGTACGGCCCCATGGGGCCGTACTGGTCCAAGGAGTACGACCCGACGCCGGAGAAGGTCGGCCACGACTACAAGGGCGACAAGACCCTGATCAAGGTCGAGGTCACCAAGACGGACTACGAGGCCGCGGCGAAGAGCACGGCCGAGAACAAGAACGGCGAGCAGTACGAGCTGGTCGGCCCCACCGCGATCAGCCAGGAGACGTACAAGAAGCTTCTCTCGGAGAAGGCGGCCGGTAAGTTCCTCGGCTGGCTCCAGGCCGACAAGGACAAGAACGGCGCCGAAATCGCCTGGTACGAGACCCACTACTACGTCAAGCAGTGGATCAAGGAAGGCAGCAAGACGGTTCGCTACTTCCGTGACCACTACTTCATCGGCATGGCCAAGGACATGGGCCGGCTCGGTGACGTGGTCGGTGGGCAGGGCTTCGCGTGGAACCAGCCGCGCGGTCAGAAGGTCATGGTCTTCGGTTACCCGGGTGACCCGCACCCCGACGGCGACAAGCCCTACTCCGGCGTGACCCCCAAGTGGTGCTCCGGCAAGACCGGCACCAAGACCTACCAGGTCAACACTTTCCGGGTCGAAGAACACCAGGTGCTCAAGTGCTCCATGACCGGCGGCGCCGACGGCGGCCCCTGGCTCATGAAGTACGACAACGGCAAGCGCACCGGCTACGTCAACGGCGTGACCAGCATGTTCCACGACCAGGACGGCAACGACCGGATCGACTTCATCAGCTCGGCGTACTTCGACGGCGAGGTGGCCGCGGTCTACGACAAGGCCAACTACGCGGAGACCAAGAGCATCGTCGGCCCGAACGGCGAACTCCTGAAGTAAGCGAACGGCCGGGCCCTGAAGAGCGGGGCCCGGCCTCAGCTCATACGGACGTGAGCTCCCGCGTGCGCTCCCGCAGCGCCCTCACGACCCGTTCGTGCTTGTACGGCTCCAGCCGCCGCCGCAGGTCGGCCGCGTACGACCGGGACCGGGCCGACTGCAGCTCACTGGCGAGCGTCAGCGCGCTGGAGGCGGCCGTACACGCCTCCTCCAGCTCCCCGCACTCCAGCAGCCCGGCCGCCAGCAGTGACAGGTTGAACATGCGCCCCCGCACGTACCGGGTGTCCATGTCGAGCGAGCGCCGCGCGAGCCGTACGGTGCGCTCCCCCTCCCCCAGGTCGCGGAAGCAGTGGGCGAACTTGGCCGACAGGTAGGCCTCGTCGAAGTAGCTGAGCCACTTGGGCTCCTCGGTGGGCCTGCGGGCGTCGAAGGCGAGCTCGGCCTCGTGCAGGGACGCGCCGCAGGACCTGGTGTCGCCGAGGCCGGCGTGGGCGTGGGCCTCCAGGACGTGCGCGGAGGACAGCAGGGTCTGCACGCGCGCCCGGCGGGCCGCGAGCTGGGCGGCTCGGGCCAGGTCGAGCGCGTGGGCGGGCTGGCCCATGTAGATGGCCTGGTGGGCCATCCCGGCCAGGATCTCGCCGCCCAGCGTGTGGTCGTCGGCGCCTCTGGCCAGGCGGAGGGCCTGGATGAGGTAGCGCTGGGCGAGGCCGTGCTGCTCCATGTCGTAGGCCATCCAGCCGGCCAGGCGGGTCAGCTCGGCGGCCGCCGAGGCGAGCTGCCGGCCGGTGGACTCGCCGTAGGAGCCGTCCTTGAGGAGCGGGGAGACGGCGGTGTCGAGATACTTCACGACGGACGAGCGGACGCGACCGCTGCCGAATCTGTTGTCGAGCTCCCCGAAGGAACGGGTGACCTCGTGGATGGCGGCGATGTCGGCCCGGCCCACCCGGCGCACCCCCGTGCCGCTGGGACGCCCCTCAGGAGGGGCTGTCAGCCAGCGTATGGCCCCCACGGAGCCCGCTCCTATCGCGAATGTGGAGTCGATCAGAAACCTCCGTCTCTCTACGTCGGCCCGCCACAGCGCCGTCACGGTCGCGACCCCCTCCTGCCACGTGTGCGTGAACTCCTGACCGAGATCGAGGGGTGTGATGTTCGCCGGCATGCCCAGATCCTCCGAGCTGACCGGTCGGCCCAGCTGCAGCGCGAATATCTCCGTGAGCAGGCCCGGTACGGGGTCCCGTGGCTTCTGGCCGCCGATCCAGCGCAGCACGGAGCTGTGGTCGTATTTGAGGCCAGGCGTGCCACGTGCGGCTCCCAGTTCGTTGAGGCGCCTGGCCAATCCCTTGTGGGAGAAACCCGCCTCCGCGATGAGCTGCTGCAGCAGTCGATTAGGCTCGCGTTCCATCGCTCTCCTCGTCACAGGAGTCGGCGCCCACATCCTTACAGAGAGCTCTTGTTATAGCACGTTGAGTAAAGGCTTTTTGGCAGTTCCCAAAGGTCACGCGAACTCCATCGCAATCCCCTCGCCAGTCCTGCTCGGCGTCAGGAACTGGAACCGTTTCTCCTGGACGGGTACCTCACCTACCCACGGCGCGGCAGGGAAACGGAAATGACTTCCGACCTGGGCGGATCGCGAAATGCGGCGAGCGGGGGCCGTCGGCCCCCGCTCGCCGGTGATCTGTCAGGCGCGGGCGACGCCGTCGGCCCTCGCCTGGGCGGCCACGGCGGCGGTCACCGCGGGGGCCACGCGGGCGTCGAACGGGCTAGGGACGACGTACGTGGCCGAGACGTCGTCACCGACGACGGCGGCGAGCGCGTCGGCGGCGGCGACCTTCATGTTCTCGGTGATGGTCGTGGCCCGGACGGCGAGCGCGCCGCGGAAGACGCCGGGGAAGGCCAGGACGTTGTTGATCTGGTTGGGGAAGTCGGAGCGGCCGGTGGCGACGACCCTGACGTGCTTGGCGGCCACCTCGGGGTGGACCTCGGGGGTGGGGTTGGACAGGGCGAACACGATGGCGTCGGGGGCCATGGAGGCGATGGCGGCCTCGGAGACGGTGGATCCGGACAGGCCGAGGAAGACGTCGGCGCCGGCCAGGGCGTCCTCGGTGGAGCCGGTGTGGCCGGCGCGGTTGGTGTCGCGGGACAGGGCCTGCTTGACCGGGTTGAGCCCTTCGCGGCCCTCGTAGATCATGCCCTTGGAGTCGGCGACCGCGATGTCGCCGATGCCCGCCTCCAGCAGGATGCGGGTGACGGCGACGCCGGAGGCGCCGGCGCCCGCCACGACGGCGCGCAGGTCGCCGAGCGCGCGGCCGGTGAGGCGGGCGGCGTTCTTCAGGGCGGCGAGCGCGACGATGGCGGTGCCGTGCTGGTCGTCGTGGAAGACGGGGATGTCGAGCAGCGCGCGGAGTCTGTCCTCGACCTCGAAGCAGCGCGGCGCGCTGATGTCTTCGAGGTTGATGCCGCCGAACGACGGCGCGAGCCGCACCACGGTCTCGACGAGCGCGTCGACGTCGGTGCAGTCGAGGCAGATCGGGACGGCGTCGACGTTGCCGAACTCCTTGAACAGCAGCGCCTTGCCCTCCATGACCGGCATGGCGGCGGCCGGGCCGATGTCGCCGAGGCCGAGGACGGCGGTGCCGTCGGTGACGACGGCGACCACGTTGGAGACCCAGGTGTAGTCGTTGACCAGCGAAGGCGTGTCGGCGATGGCGGTGCAGACCCGGGCGACGCCGGGCGTGTAGGCGAGCGACAGGTCGTCGGCGTCGCGGACGGGGATGGTGGAGCGGACCTCGAGTTTGCCCCCGCGGTGGAGCGCGAAGGCGGGATCGAGGTCGAGCGATTCGACGGAAGCAGAAGCGGGCGTGGCAGCCACAGCGACCCCTGTAGTCATCGGAGCGGAAGAAATCTTCGGCGTACGAGCACGAGCGGGCTGGCTTCGGTAGCTGCCAGGCTCCCCCTCGTCGGTCGTCTCTGAGGGGTTACGGGGGTCACCCGTCTCCCCATAGTGCCACATGGTGAGATGGTCGATGGTGTCGGAGCCGACGCCGTTCCGTTGACGCATCGTTAATCGCGAGATGACGGACCGCTGCTAAACCCCATTTAAACTGCACAAAACGCAAGTTTCGTGGCATAACTCTTCGAGGAGGCCGTACATGGCCCTCAGCCCCAAGGGCCGCCGTGGCTACGCTGTCGGCGCGCTCGCCCTGACCGCCGCACTCGCTCTGAGCGCCTGTGGCAGCGATACCGGAGGTGGCAGCACCTCCGGTACGACCGGCGCGAGCGCCTCCGCGGCGGGCGGCGTCAAGCTCGTCCAGCCCGGCAAGCTCACGGTCTGCACGAACATCCCGTACGAGCCGTTCCAGTTCAAGGACGGGAGCGGCAAGATCGTCGGGTTCGACGTGGACATCGTCGACCTCGCCGCGAAGAAGCTGGGCGTGACCCAGAACATCGTGGACATCGACTTCGCGGTGATCAAGAGTGGTGCCGCCATGGCCGCGGGCAAGTGCGACGTGGCCGCCGCCGGCATGACGATCACCCCCGAGCGTCAGCAGAACATCGACTTCTCCGTGCCGTACTTCGACGCCACGCAGGCTCTGCTGGCCAAGAAGGGCACGGGCGCGACGTCACTCGACGACGTCAAGGCCAAGAACCTCAAGCTGGGCGCCCAGGCCAGCACGACGGGCCTCGACTACGTCAAGAAGCAGGGCTTCGACCCGACCGAGTACGCCGACTCCTCCAAGGAGCTGCTGGCCCTCCAGGCCGGGCAGGCCGACGTGATCGTCCAGGACCTCCCCGTGGTCCTGACGTGGCTGAAGAAGCCGGAGATCGCCGAGAAGTTCGAGCTGATCGGCAGCCTGGACACCGGCGAGCAGTACGGCGTCGGCCTGAAGAAGGGCGCCGACCCGACCCTGCTCAAGACGATCAACGACGAGATCGCCAAGGCCAAGCAGGACGGCACCTACGAGAAGATCTACGTGAAGTGGTTCGGCAAGAAGCCCGGAGAGCTGGGCTGATCCATGGCCGACCAGCCGAAGACGGCTGAGCCTGGCCGCGCCAGGCTCAGCCCCCGGAAGAAACAGCGGATCACCCGGGCCGTCCAGTACGTCGTCCTGGCCGCCGCGCTCGTCGCGGTCGTCCTGTACGCCGACTGGGCCAGCCTGGGGCAGAACTTCGCCAAGGTCCAGGTGGCCGAGCAGGCTCTGCCCGATCTGTTCACCGTCGCCCTGCGGAACACGATCATCTACACGGTGGGCGGTTTCGTCTTCTCGTTCGTGCTCGGTTTGCTGCTCGCGCTCATGCGGCTGTCGCAGGTACGGCCCTACCGCTGGATCGCGATCGTCTACATCGAGATCTTCCGCGGGCTGCCCGCCCTGCTGATCTTCCTGATGATCACCTTCCTGCCGCTGGCGCTGCCCGGGTTCCAGGTGCCCTTCGGCACGTACGGACAGGGCATCCTGGGCCTCGGCCTGGTCGGCGCCGCCTACCAGGCGGAGGTCTTCCGGGCGGGCCTGCAGGCGGTCCCCAAGGGCCAGACCGAGGCGGCCAGGTCGCTCGGCATGTCCGCGACCCGCGCGCAGGTGACCGTCGTGATCCCGCAGGCGATCCGCATGGTGATCCCGCCGACCACCAACCAGTTCGTGTCCCTGCTCAAGGACTCCTCGCTGGTGCTGTTCCTCGGCGTCTCCGGCGAGTACGTCGAGCTGGCCAAGTTCGGCAACGACCTCGCCTCCCAGTACGCCAACGCCACGCCCATCATGGTCGCCGGCGTGACCTACCTGATCGTCACGATTCCGCTGGGTTACCTCGCGTCCCGGCTTGAGGGGCGTAAGCGGAGGAGCCAATGACGCACGCCATCGAGCTACGAGGGCTGCACAAGTACTTCGGCAGCAACGAGGTGCTCAAGGGCATCGACATGACCGTCGAACCTGGCCAGGTGGTCTGCGTCATCGGGCCGTCCGGCTCGGGCAAGTCCACGCTGCTGCGCTGCGTGAACCTGCTGGAGCAGCCCACCAAGGGCAAGGTGTTCGTGCAGGGCGCGGAGGTGACCGACCCCGACGCGGACATCGACGCCGTACGACGCCGGATCGGGATGGTCTTCCAGCAGTTCAACCTGTTCCCGCACATGACCGCGCTGCAGAACGTGATGATCGCCCAGCAGCGCGTGCTGAAGCGGGGCAAGAGGGAGGCCGAGGTCGTCGCCCGGGAGAACCTGGACAAGGTCGGCGTCAGCGCCAAGTGCGACGCCTTCCCCGCCCAGCTCTCGGGCGGGCAGCAGCAGCGGGTGGCTATCGCGAGAGCCCTCGCGATGAACCCCGACCTGATGCTGTTCGACGAGCCCACGTCGGCGCTCGACCCCGAGCTCGTCGGTGACGTGCTCACGGTCATGCGCAAGCTGGCCGAGGAGGGCATGACCATGCTCGTGGTCACCCACGAGATGGGCTTCGCCCGGCAGGTGGCCGACCGGGTGGTGTTCATGGACGGCGGCGTCGTGGTCGAGGACGGCGACCCCGCCCAGGTCATCGGCGACCCTCAGCACGAGCGCACCCGCGCCTTCCTCCACCGCGTCCTCCACCCGGAGGATTGACCGCTTTCACCCGCATCCCCGAGACGCCGAGCCCGCCACCCAAGGGCTCGGCGTCTCGGCGTCTCGGAAGGCTTGAGGTCCCGGAAGGCTTGAGGTCCCGGAAGGCTTGAGGGCTGCGAAGTCCTGAGGGCCGGGGTTCTCGTGTAATACTCGCGCATGGACCTGACCTCTTACGCCGAGTGGGCGGTCCGCCTGATCAACGATCCCGCCCCGCCCCCGGAGCTGACCCGCCTGCGCGCGGAGCTCGCCGCCGTGTTCGACGCGGCGGGCGACGTACGCGCCGTGGCCGAGCGGCTGAACGCCCTTCTCGTGCGTTATCCCGTGCACCCGCGCCTGTCGGACCACGACGGCCAGGGCTGGCACCTCCACCTGGCCGAGGACTCGGCGGCGAGCGCGGTCATGGGCCTCGCCGCCGTCGTGGCGGAGCTGGGCGCCGACCGGCTGGGCCGCTGCCAGGAGCCGCGCTGCGCCCGCGCCTTCCTGGACACCTCCTCCAACCGCTCGCGCCGCTACTGCTCCTCCCGCTGCGCCACCCGCGCCAACGTCGCCGCCTACCGGCGCCGACTCAAGCACTGACCGTCCCTTACGGCTCCGCCCGGTCAGGCCACCCGCCGTACTCCGGCTGAGGGCCCTCCAGGAAACGCCCGCTGACCCTTCACCGGCGCGCCGCCGTGACGCGAGCCCAAGTGGGCCGCCCGCGTGGCGAGGCGGTCACCGGCGGCGCAGCAGGGGCCAGTAGCGCAGCACGACGCGGCCGACGATCTCGTCGACCGGGCCGAAGTCCCAGCTGTCGCGGCGGCCGCCGGCGCGCTGGTTGTCGCTCTCCAGCCACCACCCCTCCTCGCCGTGCCACTGGGCCCGTTTCACGATCAGCTGATCGGGGTCGCCGGGAAGCCTGGCCACCACGAGGTCGCCCGGACGGACGGCCGCCCCCCGGCGTACGAGAAGCCAGTCGCCAGGAACCAGCGCAGGCCGCATCGAATCACCCTCGACACGCACTCTCATGGGCTGAGACCCCCTACTCCACGGGCGTTGGGACACGAGTAAGGTCGGTTGTGGACCAAGCTGATTCAGCATCAAGGAAGGACTTTCTGATGCTCGCACGACTGCTACGACCCAAGCATGTCGCTTCCGCACACTGCGACCTGCCCTGTGGGGTCTACGACCCCGCTCAGGCCCGGATCGAGGCCGAGTCGGTCAAGGCGATCATGGAGAAGTACGAGGCCAGCGACGACCCGGTGTTCCGCACCCGGGCGCTCATCATCAAGGAGCAGCGCGCCGAGCTGGTCAAGCACCACCTGTGGGTGCTCTGGACCGACTACTTCAAGCCGCCGCACCTCGAGCAGTACCCTCAGCTTCACCAGCTCTTCTGGGAGGCCACGAAGCTCGCGGGCGCCGCGGCCGCCAAGGGCACCGTCGACAGCGGCAAGGCCGACGAGCTCCTGGGCAAGATCGACGAGATCTCCAAGATCTTCTGGGAGACCAAGGCCGCCTAAAACGGCACATAAGGCTCTGTGCGGTCCAGACCGTACAGAGCCTTTTCCGTTGATGGCGAGTCTGAATCCGCCAAGCACCTCTCAGGGGCGGTAAGTTGCAGTTGGCGTTGGAAACGCGAGGAGGAACGTGACCGAGGAAACCGAGACGCGTGCGGAGGGCGTGGCCGGCATCCGTGACGTGGTGAGCATCAGGCTCCCCGCCGCGAGTGCCTACCTGTCCGTGCTGCGTACGGCAACCGCCGGACTGGCCGCCCGGCTTGACTTCACCCTGGACGAGATCGAAGATCTTCGCATCGCGGTCGACGAGGCATGCGCCATGCTGCTGAGCGAGGCGGTCCCGGGCACCGACCTGACCGCCGAGTTCGAGCTGACCGGACACGAGATGAAGGTCAGCGTCGAAGTGGCCACGGTCGGGAGCTCGGCCCCCAAGCGCGACGACTTCGCCTGGATGGTGCTGACCGCCCTGGCCGACGACGTCGACGCCGTGACCGACTCCCCCGACCGCATGGCGATCGTCCTGCGTAAGCGCCGAGGCGCAGCGAGGCCGGCGTGACGGAAAGGACTGGAGCCATGGCCACCAGCGAACACGCCGTGCCCGACAGGGTTCGTGCCCGCATGCTCTTCGCCGAGCTGGCCGAGCTGGGTCCCGAGGAGCCGCGCCGTCAGCGGATCAGGGACGAGCTGGTCGAGCTTCACCTTCCTCTGGTCGAATACCTGGCCCGCCGCTTCCGCAACAGGGGCGAATGGCTCGACGACCTCACGCAGGTCGCCACGATCGGCCTGATCAAGTCGATCGACCGGTTCGATCTCAAGCGCGGCGTGGAGTTCTCCACCTACGCCACGCCCACCATCGTCGGCGAGATCAAGCGACACTTCCGCGACAAGGGCTGGGCGGTCAGGGTGCCGCGCCGCCTGCAGGAGCTGAAGCTCTCGCTGACGAAGGCGATCAGCGACCTGTCGCAGCGCGAGGGCCGCGCGCCCACCGTCGCGGAGCTGGCCTCCTACCTGAAGATGACCGAGGAGGAGGTGCTGGAGGGCCTGGAGTCGGCCAACGCCTACTCCACGGTGTCCCTCGACGCGCCCGACTCCGGCGACGACGACGCCCCGGCGGTGTCCGACTCGCTCGGCATCGTCGACGAGTCGCTGGAGGGCGTCGAATACCGCGAGTCGCTCAAACCGCTGCTCGAACGGCTGCCGCCGCGCGAGAAGCGCATCCTGCTGCTGCGGTTCTTCGGCAACATGACGCAGTCGCAGATCGCGACCGAGCTCGGCATCTCGCAGATGCACGTGTCGCGGCTGCTGGCCCGCACTCTCGCCCAGCTTCGCGAGGGGCTGACGGCGGAGGACTAACCGTCGCCGTAGAGAGCGTGGGTGGTGGGGGGCGCGAGCAGCGCCACGAGCCCGGCCAGGGCCACCACGATCAGCGGCACGCCGATCAGTGGCTGGTCCGACTGGATGAGCGTGACCGCGACGGGCAGCATGAAGATCTGCGTCAGCACGCCCGGCGACCGCCCCCACCGCTCGGCCCGCAGCAGCCCGCCGTAGGCGACCCAGAGCAGGCCGGCCCCGACCAGGAGGCCGAACACCGACTCGGCGATGGCCGTGGTGAGGTTGTCGGGAGTGCTCGTCAGCGTCTCGAAGGCGACGAAGATCCCGAGCCCGAGCGCGACGAGCCCTTCGAGCGCCACGACGGCGGCGGCGAGGAGCAGGCTCCACGGACGTTTCGACACAACGCAAACCCTATCCGCCCGGGGTACGCCCTGGCGGATCCGGTCGGCGATCAGCGGCTACCCTGGCGATATGCGCGCCATGTTGCTGGTCAATCCCAAGGCCACCACCACCAACGCCCGCAGGAGAGACGTGTTGATCCGCGCGCTCGGCGCGGCCGTCGAGCTGGCGGTGGAGGAGACCGGCTACCGGGGGCACGCGGCGACGCTGGCGGCCACGGCCCGCGCCAAGGGCTACGACGTGGTGGCCGTGCTCGGGGGCGACGGCACGATCAACGAGACCGTCAACGGCCTGCTCAACCCGGTCAACGGCCACGACGAGGAGCCCGGCGACGACCCCAGCTCCGGCCGCCCCGCGCTGATCGTCATCCCGGGCGGCAGCGCGAACGTGTTCGCCCGCGCGCTCGGCCTGCCCAACGACCCGGTGGAGGCCACGGGCGCGGTCCTGGAGGCGCTCAGGGAGGGCCGGCGCAGGACGGTGGGCCTCGGTCAGGCCCTGTGGGAGGGGCACAGCAGGTATTTCACGTTCTGCGCGGGCATGGGGTATGACGCCGAGGTCGTACGGGCCGTGGAGGGCCTGCGGGGCACCGGGCGGAAGGCTACCCCCTCCCGGTATGTGAACACGGCTCTGCGCCACTATCTGGCCACGGACAAGCGGCGTCCCGCGATGACGCTGACCGGCCCCGGGATTCCCACGGCCGAGGGGGTGTTCATGGCGATCATCTCCAACACCTCACCGTGGACGTATCTGGGTGTGAAGCCGGTCACGCCGACGCCGTGGGCGAGCTTCGAGACCGGCCTCGACCTGCTGGGCCTGCGCCGGATGGGGCCGGTCGCGATCTCCACCTTGATCCGCCAGATCCTCACGGAGAGTGACAGTCTCCCGTCCGGCCGGCACCTCGTGCAGCTGCACGACGAGCCCGAGTTCACCCTCACGGCGGCCCGTCCCGTGGCCTTCCAGCTGGACGGAGACTACCTGGGCGAACGGGAATCCGTAACATTCCGGTCTACCCCGAACGCATTACAAGTTCTGGTCTAGCCGGTTACATTCGGTCATTGTGTGACGCATCCGACATCCATAACCGCCAAAACTTCGCCTCAACCCTCTTGCGTGCACTCTCCGTGGCTGGAAGGCTCAACACTGACGTCGGAACGTAGGACCTTTAACAACCCCAAGGCCCTCCGGCCGTCAAGCGGACAACCCCGGTCCACACCTGGATCCGGGTAATTGTTCGCGCGAGTTAGTGAAACTCTTCACAAAGTAGTAGCCGCACGGAGCCGACCAAAGGCTCCATCTACTAAGGAGTGGACGCATGGACTGGCGCCACCGAGCTGCCTGCCGTGACGTGGACCCCGAGCTGTTCTTCCCGATCGGCAACACCGGCCCCGCCCTGATGCAGATCGAAGAGGCCAAGCAGGTCTGCAGGGCCTGCCCGGCCGTCGACGCCTGCCTGAAGTGGGCGCTGGAGTCCGGACAGGACGCCGGCGTCTGGGGCGGTCTGAGCGAGGACGAGCGCCGCGCACTCAAGCGCCGCACCGCTCGCGCCCGCGCCCGCGCCACCGCCTGACCCCCACCCAGCAGCGGGCCGCCCAGCTCGGCGTGATCCACGTTTCCGCCGAGACCGCGCCGCGTCACGTACGCGACGTCAGGCCCACAGACCGGGCACACCGCATCCGAAGGTGCCGCCCGGTCGACCGTCAGGCGGCGGGCAACGGGATCGACAGCCAGACGTGCGTGCCGCCGCCCTCACGCGGCTCGATCGTGAGCTTGCCCGACAGCTCCCCCACCACCAGCGTGCGGACGATCTGCAGCCCCAGGCTGGTCGAGTTGTCGAGGTCGAAGTCTTCGGGAAGGCCGCGACCGTCGTCCCACACGGTCACGTTGAGCCGGTCGAGCGAGGGCTCGACCAGCACTTCGAGCCGCTTGGGACGCCCGTGCTGCAACGCGTTCTGCAGCAGCTCGGTCAGCGCCATGGCGAGCGGCGTGGCGATGAGCGAGGGCAGCACGCCGAACGCGCCGACGCGCCGCGGCATGACCGCCGCCTCGGCCGCCGACACCTCGCCCGCCATCGCGATCACCCGGTCGGCGATCTCGTCGAAGTCGACGAACTCCTCCGGCGCGTGCGACAACGTCTCGTGCACGATCGCGATCGAGCCGACCCGGCGTACGGCCTCCTCCAGCGCCTCGCGGCCCTCGGGGACCTGCAGGCGGCGCGCCTGCAGCCGGAGCAGCGCGGCCACGGTCTGCAGGTTGTTCTTCACCCGGTGGTGGATCTCGCGGATGGTCGCGTCTTTGGTCATCAGCTCACGCTCGCGCCGCCGCAGCTCGGTGACGTCCCTGATGAGGACGAGCGCGCCGATGCGGCCGCCGCCGACGATCAGCGGGATGGCCCGCAGCTGCACGATCGTGCCCCCGGACTCGACCTCGGTCTCCTTGGCCGCGCGCCCGCTGGCCACGATCATCAGGTCTTCGTTGATCGGCTCGTCGGAGTAGCACAGCGTCGCCGTGACCCGGCCCAGCTCGGCGCCGACGAGGTCGGCGTGCAGGCCGAGCCTGCGGTAGGCCGACAGGGCGTTGGGCGAGGCGTAGGTGACCCGCCCGGCCCGGTCGAGCCGCAGCAGGCCGTCGCCGACGCGCGGCGAGCGGACCAGGATCGGCTCCTCGCCCGAGAACGGGAACCGCCCCTCGGCGACCATCTGCGCGAGGTCGGACGCGCTCTGGAGATAGGTCAGCTCCAGGCGGGACGGGGTGCGGGCCGAGGAGAGGTTCGTGGAGCGCTGGATCACGCCGAGGAAGCGGCCCTCGCCGCTCTCGACCGCCCGGCGCACCGGGATCGTCTCCTCGCGCACCGGGACTCCCGTGGACCAGTCGGGGTCGCCCTCGCGGCAGATGCGGCGCTCGTTCCACGCGGTGTCGATGAGGTGGCGCTCGCCCTTGGCGGCCACGCTGCCGACGATGTCGTCGTGGTAGACGGTCGGGCCGGTGGTGGGGCGCATCTGCGCGATGGCGATCCAGCCGTTCTCACCGAGCAGCGGCGCCCACAGGATGAGGTCGGCGAAGGACAGGTCGGCCAGCAGCTGCCAGTCGGAGACCAGCGAGTGCAGCCAGTCGAGGTCCGCCTCGTCGAGTGCGGTGTGGCGGGCGACGAGGTCGCTGAGAGTCGGCACGAGTGCATCATGCGTGCTTTCCCCCGCAACAGCCAAACCGACCCCCTGATGGAATGCGCAGGTCCTCGCCTGGGGAGAACACGGACGCGGCGTGGTGCACTCGTCCGGGCCTTCCGGGGGAATCTCATAGTGTGAGAACCGTCACACGATGGAATCTCCAGGTTCACCAGGACCGGACTGTGCCGGGCATGCCGGGAGGTGATCGACACGGGCGGGTTGCCCCTGGATGGCGTGGGCCACGCACCGGCCTCGGTTGCGATCGCGCACGCTGCTGTGGATATCCTTCACAATCAGTCTGAGCTGCCCGGATTCGCGCGTACTAGGCGGTGTGCGTGCTCCGTGCAGATTTGCCGTCCTCCCTGGTGGTTGACCGCTCGGGCCGATATGAGTTCCGATGATCTCGCGGTGATCAGACACGCCCTCACCGCCGTGGCAGAAGTGAAGGTGAGAGCGTGACCGACGACGGCCCCCGCGTTCCCAAGTACTACGACGTGAAACGCAGTCTGCTGGAGCTCACCAAGAGCCTGCCCGCCGGCACGGCCCTGCCGCCCGAGCGCACGCTGGCCGTACGGTTCGAGACCTCGCGCACCACGGTCAGGCAGGCGCTGACCGAGCTGGTCGTGGAGGGCAGGCTGCTGCGCATCCAGGGCAAGGGCACGTTCGTGGCCCAGCCGAAGGTCGCCCAGGTGCTGCAGCTCACCTCCTACATAGGCGACCTGCGCACGGCCGGCCTGGAGCCGGACACGAAGATCCTGGAGATCGGCTACATCACCGCCGACGAGGCCCTCGCGCGGCGCCTGGCCATCAACCCGGGCGGGCGCGTGCTGCGCATCCACCGGCTCAGGCTGGCCAACGGGGAGCCGGTCTCGATCGACACCACCCACCTGTCGGCCCGGCGGTTCCCGCGCCTGCGGCGCGAGCTCGAAGTGCACGCCTCCCTGTACGAGACGCTGCACAACGCCTACAACGTACGCCTCACCGACGCCGAGGAGATCATCGAGACCGTCCTCGCCACCCCGTACGACGCCAAGGCCCTCGGCGTGGACGTCGGCCTGCCGATGCTCCTGCTGACCCGCCACGCCTTCGACGCCGACGGCAACCCGGTCGAGTGGGCGCAGTCCCTGTACCGCGGCGACCGCTACAAGTTCGTGACCCGCCTGCGGCGTCCCTGACGCGAGCCCGCCTAGGCTGTGACGATGAGCGTTCTCGTCGTCACCGGCACCGGCTTCGGCGTGGGCAAGACCGTCGTCGCGGCGGCCCTCGCCGCGCTGGCCAGGGAGCGGGGGTCGTCCGTCGCCGTGGTGAAGCCGGCGCAGACCGGCGACGGCCACGACCTCGACGAGGTGATCCGGCTGTCCGGGGTGGACACCACGTTCGAGCTCGCGCGGTTCGCCGAGGCGCTGTCGCCCGCCGCCGCCGCGCGGCTCGCCGGGGTGCCGCCGGTGTCGCTGGCGGACGCCGCCCGGTTCGTACGGGAGCTGGCCGAGAGCAACCGGCTGGTCGTCGTCGAGGGCACCGGCGGGCTGCTGGTGCGATTCGACGAGGACGGCGCGACAGTCGCCGACCTCGCCCGGCTGGTGGGGGCCCAGGTGCTGGTGGTGACGGGGGCGGGGCTCGGCACGCTCAACCACGCCGCGCTGACCCTGGAGGCCCTGGCGCACCGAGGGCTTGACCTCGCGGGCGTGGTGATCGGGTGCTGGCCCGATGACGCGGGGGTCGTCGGCCGGAGCAACGTCGCCGACCTGGAGATGCTGGCCGCGCGGCCGCTGGCGGGAGTGCTGCCCGAAGGAGCCGGGGGGCTCGGCCGCGAGGCGTTCGCCCGGTGCGCGCGTGAGGGGCTCGGCGCGACGCTGGGCGGTTCGTTCGATCCGGCGGCCTTCAAGCGGCGGCTCGGCGTGCTCTAGCAGCGAACTCATCCGTCCCGGGGGTGGGGCTAACCCCACCCCGGACCAGCACACCAGGCCCATTTCGCGAAGGTCCGCCCGGTCAATACGGTTGAGGAATGAAAGTCCCCCGTCCCTGGTCGGCACGTGCCTGGCTCGACACGGCCCACGTGATGATCGGGCTGCCCGTCGCCGTGGTGCTCGGCGGGCTGACGCTGCTGCTGGCCGTGGCGCCGCCGGTGCTGCGGCGCGGCATCCCCGTGTTCACCCGGGTGCAGCGTTCCAGGTTCGCCGCCTTCCTCGGCGTACGCATCCCGCCGGTGCCCACGCCGGGGAGCTGGCGCAGCCCGTCCACGTGGCGGCAGATCGCCTACCACCTGCTGTCGCCCTTCGTGGGCGCGGTGGCGGCCTTCCTGGTGGCGTTGACGTGGGGGGCGGCGGTCGTGGGGCTGCTGGCGTTCCTGCCGCCGCGGGTGGAGCCGGCGCCGATGGAGTTCCTGGTCGACCTGCGCGACCCGGTCATCATGGGGGTCGCCACGGGAGCCGGGCTGGCGCTGCTGGCGCTCGCGCCGCTCCTCGCCAGGGGCATGGCCGCCCTCGACCTGTCGGTGGCGCGTACGCTGCTCGGGCCCAGCCGTACGGAGCTGGGGCAGCGCATCGAGACGCTGACCGAGAGCCGCGCCGGCGTGATCGACGCCGCCGACGCCGAGCGCCGCAGGATCGAGCGCGACCTGCACGACGGCGCCCAGCAGCGCCTGGTCTCGCTCGCCATGAACCTCGGCCTGGCCAGGGCCACCCTCACCGACCTGCCCGACCCCGCCCGCGAGGCCATCGAGCAGGCCCACGAGGAGGCCAAGCAGGCGCTCAAGGAGCTGCGCGACTTCGTCCGCGGCCTGCACCCGGCCGTGCTCAACGACCAGGGGCTCGACGCGGCGCTCTCCGGCGTCGCGGCCCGCGCCCCCATCCCCGTACGCCTGCGCGTCGACATCGAACGGCGCGTCTCCCCGACCATCGAGGCGGTGGCCTTCTTCATCGTGTCCGAAGCACTGACCAACATCGCCAAGCACGCGGCTGCCACCAAGGCCGAGGTGACCGTACGCCGGGAGCGCGAACGCCTGCGCGTGCTCGTCCACGACGACGGCTGCGGCGGCGCCCGGCTCGACGGCGGCACCGGCCTGCGCGGCCTGGCCCAGCGCATCGACGCCGTCGACGGGACGCTCCGCCTGTCCAGCCCGTTCGGCGGGCCGACCACGATCGAGGTGGAGCTGCCGTGCGAGTAGTGCTCGCCGAGGACTCGGTCCTGCTGCGCGAGGGCCTGATCAGGCTGCTCGACGCCTCCGGCATGCGCGTGGTCGCGGCCGTCGACGAGGCCGAGGGGCTGCTGCGGGCCGTCGAGGAGCACGGGCCCGAGCTCGTGATCACCGACGTGCGGATGCCGCCCACGCACACCGACGAGGGCCTGCGCGCCGCGCTCGTCCTGCGCCGCCAGCACCCCGGTCTGGCCGTGCTCGTCCTCTCCCAGTACGTCGAGGAACGCTACGCCGCCCGCCTGCTGGCCTCGGCGACCGGCGGCGTCGGCTACCTGCTCAAGGACCGGGTCGCGGACGTGGCCGAGTTCATCGACGCGCTGCGCCGGGTCGCGGCCGGCGGCACCGCGCTCGACCCCGAAGTGGTCGCCCAGCTCCTGCTGCGCGGCAACAGCGACCCGCTGGAACGCCTGACCCCGCGCGAGCACGAGGTGCTCAAGCTGATGGCCGAGGGCCGCTCCAACGCCGGCATCGGGCAGTCGCTCGTGCTCAGCGAGGGCGCGGTGGGCAAGCACATCGGCAACATCTTCACCAAGCTCGACCTGCCTCCCGCCGAGGGCGACCACCGCCGGGTGCTCGCCGTCCTGCAGTTCCTCAAGATCAGGAGCATGCCGTGAAAGCCGTCTGGCTGACCTCGGGAGCCGTGGCCACGGTGATCGCGCTGGTGGTGTCGACCATCCTGGTCTGGCACGGCTTCTCCAGGGGCAGGCCGCCGCAGGAGGCCCATCGCCGATCGGTCCCGTTCGAGCTGTCCACGCTGAAGATCACGACCGGCGGCGGCCGGGTGGACGTGGACATCAATCCGGGCCCGGCCGGCGTGCTGCTGATCAACCGGAACACGCTCTGGACGTCGACCGACCGGCCGAAGATCACCGAGGAGTGGGACGGCCGCACCCTGCGGCTCGACATCCAGTGCGAGGACTCCGGCCTGTTCGACGGCCCCTACTGCCAGGCCCACTACGCCCTCTTCGTGCCGCCGGAGACCGACGTCGAGGGCAGCACGACCGTCGGCGACCTCAGCATCAGCGACGTCATCGGCGGCGTACGGCTGACGACCGTCTCGGGTGAGGTGCGGGCCGACCGGCTGCCCGGGTCGGTGCGGATCAGGTCCGGCACGGGGAACGTGTCGGCCGGCTCGCTGAGCGGCGGCAAGGCCGACGTGGAGACCGGCGCCGGCAACGTGAAGCTCGACTTCATGGACCCGCCGGTCGAGGTCAGGGCCGTGGCGCGGGCGGCCGGCGACGTCACCGTACGGGTGCCGTCCGGCTCGTACGACGTGACGGCCGAGGGCAGGCGTACGGAGGTCGACGTCGACTCCACCGCGGGGGCGTCCAAGAAGATCGAGGCCCGCGCCCCCTTGGGCACCGTCCGCGTCTGCTGCGGACCTTAAGGTCTGTTTACTCTTGTGACTGGTTGGTAAGTTCCCGGCATGGAGTCTGCGAAGCACGCCGGTGACGCCGCCGTCGCCGTGTCCAAGGCCTATGGCGTCGAGACCATGTTCACGCTCTCGGGAGGCCACGTCTTCCCGCTGTACGACGGCGCGGTGCACGAGGGCATGCGCATCCTCGACGTACGCCACGAGCAGAGCGCGGTCTTCGCCGCCGAGGCCACGGCCCGGCTGACCAGGAAACCCGGCCTGGCCGTGCTGACCGCGGGGCCCGGCATCACCAACGGCGTCAGCGGCGTCGCGACCGCGCACTTCAACGGCTCGCCCGTGGTCGTCATGGGCGGCCGGGCCCCCCAGTCGCGCTGGGGCAGCGGCGCGCTCCAGGAGATGGACCACCCGCCGCTGCTCGAACCGATCACCAAGCTGTCGTTCACCGCGTCGGGCCCCGATTCGGTGGGCCAGGACGTCGAGTCGGCCTTCCGCACCGCCGTCGCACCCCGCCGCGGCCCGGTCTTCCTCGACTTCTACATGGACCACCTGTTCGCCCCCTCGCCCGTCCATGAGGTGCACACGCAGTCGCCCTCGCCGCTGGAGCCCGACCCCGACGATCTCGCCGCCATCGCGCGACTGCTGGCCGAGGCCGAGCGCCCGGTGCTGGTCTACGGCTCCGACGTGTGGATGGACCGGGCCGAGGAGGCCGCCCGCGACTTCGCCGAGACCTGGCGGCTGCCGGTCATCCCCAACGGCCAGGGCCGCGGCATCCTGCCCTCGGGGCACGAGCTGCTCGTCACGCGCGCCCGCGGCGTCGCCTTCGCCCAGGCCGACCTGGTCATCGTGATCGGCACCCCGCTCGACTTCCGGCTCGGCTACGGCTGGTTCGGCGGCAAGGAAGGCGCTCCCCTGGCCCGCGTCGTGCACATCGCCGACGCGCCCTCGCAGCTCGCCACCCACATGCGCCCGGCCGCCAAGGCCGCGGGCGACCTGTCGGTCGTGCTGTGGAGCCTCGGCGCCGCCTGCGGCGACGCGGGCGTCAAGCCCAGCGCCTACGCCTCGTGGCTGTCGAAGCTCTCCGAGGCCGCCGCCGCGGCCATCGCCGGCGACGCCGAGCTGCTGGCCGCCGACTCCGACCCGATCCACCCCATGCGCGTGTACGGCGAGCTCGGCAAGGTCCTGGCCGAGGACGCCGTGGTGATCGGCGACGGCGGCGACTTCGTCTCCTACGCCGGCAAGTACGTCGAGCCCAAGCAGCCCGGCAACTGGCTCGACCCCGGCCCGTACGGGTGCCTCGGCACCGGGCTCGGCTACTCCATCGCCGCCCGCCTGGCCCGGCCGTCGTCCCAGGTCGTGCTGCTGCTCGGCGACGGCGCCGCCGGCTTCTCCCTGATGGACGTCGACACCCTCGTACGCCACCGCCTGCCCGTCGTCATGATCTGCGGCAACAACGGCATCTGGGGCCTGGAGAAGCACCCCATGCAACTCCTGTACGGCTACGACGTGGCCGCCGAGCTACAGCCGCAGTGCCGCTACGACCAGGTCGTGACGGCGCTGGGCGGCGGTGGCGAGCTGGTGACCAGGCCGTCGGAGATCGGGCCGGCGCTGCGCAGGGCGTTCGACTCCGGGATCCCGTACATGGTGAACATCGCCACCGACCCGCAGGTCGCCTACCCCCGCAACACCACGGGGGTCTGACCTACGAC
Source organism: Nonomuraea sp. (assembly GCA_013362835.1). The sequence goes on from JABFVJ010000251.1 coordinate 19,349, forward strand.
TTGTTCGGGGTCGGGGTCGCCGACGGGGTCGGCGTCGAGCAGGTGCCGTCGACCACGTACAGGGTGACCACCTTGGTCTCCGGGACCCACTTGCCGCCGACCGGGTCCGTCCTGCTGATCTTCCGGCAGGCGGGGTCGTCGGTGGTCACGGAGGTGTCCCGGACCCGGACCTTCAGGCCCGCGGTCTCGACCATCTCCTGGCCCCTGAGGAACGGCAGCCCGGCGACCTTGGGCACCATGATGGTCTTGACCGTCGGCGTGCTCGTCGGTGTGCTCGTCGGCGTCTTGGTCGACCCCTTCGTGGTGGTCGGGGTGCCGGTGGGCGTGTTCGTCGGCTCTGGCGACGCGCTCTCGATGGGCCTGGTGGGCGTCCTGGTGGGCGGCCTCGTCGTCGGGGGGTGGGTCGTAGGCTTGGGCTTGCCGCCGGTCTTGGTCGGGTCGGGGCTGGGCTCCTCGTCGCCCAAACCGCTGATGGTCGCCGTGGGCGTCGTCGTCGGTTCGCCGCCCGGCACCATGCCGGTCAG
>JABFVJ010000243.1 GCA_013362835.1 Nonomuraea sp.
GCGGTCGGCGCGCGCGGCGTCTCACCGGTCGTGCTCGGCGGCCACGAGGGGGTCGCCGAGGTCGCGGCCTGGCCGTGCGACACCGTCCTCAACGGCATCACCGGAGCGCTCGGCCTGACCTCCACGCTGGTCGCGCTGGAGGCGGGCCGCACACTCGCGCTGGCCAACAAGGAGTCGCTGATCATCGGCGGCCCGCTGGTGAAGCGGCTGGCGGGGCCGGGCCAGATCCTGCCGGTCGACTCCGAGCACTCGGCCGTGCAGCAGTGCCTGTGGGCCTCCGGCCCCGACGCCTACGACCCCGCCAGCGTCAAGCAGCTCGTGATCACCGCCAGCGGCGGGCCGTTCAGGGGCATGAAGCGCGAGGAGCTGACCGGCGTCACCCCCGAGATGGCGCTGGCCCACCCCACCTGGTCGATGGGCCCCATGATCACCATCAACTCCGCCACCCTGGTCAACAAGGGCCTTGAGGTGATCGAGGCCCACCTGCTGTTCGACCTGGGCTTCGACCGCATCGAGGTCGTCGTCCACCCGCAGTCGATGATCCACTCCATGGTCGAGTACGTCGACGGCTCCACCATCGCCCAGGCCAGCCCGCCCGACATGCGGCTGCCGATCGCGCTCGCGCTCGGCCACCCGGCCCGCGTCCCGGGCGCCGCCCGTCCCGTCGACTGGACCAAGGCCCACACCTGGACGTTCGAGCCGCTCGACGACGCGGCCTTCCCGGCGGTCGCGCTGGCTCGACACGTCGGCGCCGAGGGCGGCACCGCGCCCGCCGTCTACAACGCCGCCAACGAGACCTGCCTGGAGGCGTTCACGCGGGGCCGGCTGCCGTTCCTGGCGATCGTCGACACCGTCGCCAAGGTCGTCGAGGAGCACCGCGTCACGCCGGCCTCCAGCGTGGAGGAGGTGCTCGCCGCCGACGCCTGGGCCCGGGCCCGTGCGGCCGAACTCACAGCCGGGCACTCCTTCTAGCTCCCTAGACTGGGGAGCGTCGTCACACCTAAGGGTTGAAATGTCTTCTGTAGCACTCGGCATCCCGACGGTCCGCCCCAAGCCGCTCGCCGAACGCCGGCACTCCCGCCAGATCATGGTCGGCAGCGTTCCGGTGGGCGGCGACGCGCCCGTCTCCGTTCAGTCGATGACGACGACGGTCACCGCCGACGTCAACGCCACGTTGCAGCAGATCGCCGAGCTGACGGCGTCCGGCTGCCAGATCGTGCGCGTCGCGGTGCCGTCCCAGGACGACGCCGACGCGCTGCCGATCATCGCCAGGAAGTCGCAGATCCCGGTCATCGCCGACATCCACTTCCAGCCGAAGTACGTCTTCGCCGCCATCGAGGCGGGTTGCGCGGCCGTCCGGGTCAACCCGGGCAACATCAAGAAATTCGATGACAAGGTGGGCGAGATCGCCAAGGCGGCCGCCGACCACGGCGTGCCGATCAGGATCGGCGTGAACGCCGGCTCGCTCGACCCCCGCCTGCTGCAGAAATACGGCAAGGCCACGCCCGAGGCGCTGGTGGAGTCCGCGCTGTGGGAGTGCTCGCTGTTCGAGGAGCACGGGTTCAGGGACATCAAGATCTCGGTCAAGCACAACGACCCGGTCGTGATGATCAACGCGTACCGGCTGCTCGCGGCCAAGTGCGACTACCCGCTCCACCTCGGCGTCACCGAGGCCGGGCCCGCGTTCCAGGGCACGGTCAAGTCCGCCGTGGCCTTCGGGGCGCTGCTCGCCGAGGGCATCGGCGACACCATCCGCGTCTCGCTGTCCGCGCCTCCCGTGGAGGAGGTCAAGGTCGGCGCGCAGATCCTGGAGTCGCTCGGGCTGCGCGAGCGGGGGCTGGAGATCGTGTCCTGCCCGTCGTGCGGGCGGGCGCAGGTCGACGTCTACACGCTGGCCGAGCAGGTCCAGGCGGGTCTGGAGGGCCTTAAGGTCCCGCTGCGGGTGGCCGTCATGGGCTGCGTGGTCAACGGGCCCGGCGAGGCCCGGGAGGCCGACCTGGGCGTCGCCTCGGGCAACGGCAAGGGGCAGATCTTCGTCAAGGGCGAGGTCATCAAGACCGTGCCCGAGTCGCAGATCGTCGAGACGTTGATCGAGGAGGCGCTGCGGCTGGCCGAGGAGATGGGCGTCGAGGTGGACCTCGACGACGACACCCCCTCGGGCCCGCAGGTCACCGTCAGCTGACCGCCCCGCCCGCCTGTCGGCGGGCCGCTCGCCTCCATTCCGCCCATGCCTCGCGCGGGTGTGGTCCCGGCGGACTTGCCGTCCGTCGGGCCGCAGGGGGTGGTGACCCTGTGCAATGAGGCCATTACAAAGTGGCAAGCGTTTCCCCATTCCCTCCGTCGTGACCTGGTCGCTCGCGGGAGCATCGCAGGGTCATGACACGGGGGAGGGGCTGGGTGAAACGGGTATTCAGGGTTGCCGTCGGCATCGCGGTGCTGGTCGCGGGGGTCGTGAGCGCGGATGGGACGGCGGTGGCCGGGGGTGGCGGGCTCGTCGGGCAGCAACGGGTGGCCTGGGGGCCGTGCCCGGCGGTCGAGGGGAAGACGGTCCCGGCGAACCTGGAGTGCGGCAGCGTACGCGTGCCGCTCGACTACCGGAACCCCTGGGGCCAGACGATCAAGCTGGCCCTCAACCGGATCAAGGCCAAGGTCTCCAGGGACGCCAACCATCTCGGCACCCTGCTGATCAACCCCGGCGGGCCGGGCGCCTCCGGGCGTGACCTGACCGAGTACGTCTCGAACGGCCTGCCCGACCGGCTGGGCGAGCGCTACGACGTCATCGGCTTCGACCCGCGCGGCGTCGGCGGCAGCGAGCCGGCCATGCACTGCGTGGACCCCGACGACTACTACCACGCGCCCAGGCCGGACGCGGTGCCGCACTCGGCGGCCGACGAGCGCAAGCTGCTGGCCCGCGCCAACGAGTACGCCACCCGCTGCGGCAACTACTGGGCCTGGCTGCTGCCGTACCTGACCAGCGAGAACTCGGCCAGGGACATGGACACGATCAGGGCCGCGCTGGGCGAGGAGCAGATCAGCTACCTGGGCTACTCGTACGGCACCTACCTCGGCGCCGTGTACGCGACCCTGTTCCCGCAGCGGGTCAAGCGGCTCGTCATGGACAGCACGGTCGACCCCAGGGGCGTCTGGTACAAGGCGAACCTGGCCCAGGACATGTCCTTCGAGCACCGGCACCGCGCCTTCCTCGCCTGGACGGCCCGGCACAACGACGTCTACCACCTGGGCGCCACCGCGAAGCAGACCTCGTTCGCCTACTACGCCATGCGCGACCGGCTGCGCAGGCGTCCGGCTGGGGGCGTGGTGGGGCCGAGCGAGCTCGACGACACCTTCACCCTCGCCGGCTACAGCGACAAGGTGTGGCCCGAGTACGCGCGGGCCTGGTCCGCCTACGTCCGCCGGGGCGAGGTCAAGCCCCTGGTCGACACCTACAACAAGCGCGGCAAGAACGACGCCGACGACGAGAACGGCTACGCCGTCTACCTGGGCGTCCAGTGCCGTGACGCCGCCTGGCCGCGCAATTGGCGCACCTGGCGGACCGACATGACCGCGCTGCACCGCAGGGCGCCGTTCCTCACCTGGCCGAACGCCTGGTTCAACGCGCCGTGCGCGTTCTGGCCGGTCGGGGGCGGGACGCCGGTCCAGGTGCGCGGCTCGACGGGGCTCCCGCCGATCCTGATCCTTCAGGCACGCGGCGACGCCGCCACGCCGTACCGGGGGGCGGTCGCGATGCAGCGGCGCTTCCCGAGGTCGGCGATGGTGGTCGACAGGGGCGGCAACCACGGGGTGTCGCTGGCCGGCAACCAGTGCGTGGACGGCTACCTCGCCGCGTACCTGACCGACGGCACGCTGCCCCGGCGGAACGTGTCCTGCGCGGCGCTTCCCGACCCGCGTCCGGCCGCTCACATGGCGTCGGGAGGTGCCCTGGGTCACGATCGGCTCACCGACGCGCTCGCCCGGTGAGCTATTCGCTGGACGTTCGCGTAGTCTGACCATGTGATGCTGCGTACATCGGCGTCGCGCGTGCTCGACGACAGCGACCGGGACGAAGTTCTCGCCCTGCTTGACCTCGATCCGGTCGCCAACGTCTTCGTCACCTCCCGGGTGCGGGCCGTCGGACTCAATCCGGCGCGGCTCGGCGGGCAGATGTGGGGGTTCGGGCCGCGCGGCGGGCTCGTGTCACTCTGTTACGCCGGCGCCAACATGGTGCCGGTGAGCGCCGGTCCTGAGGCCGTGCACGCGTTCGCCGACCGCGCCCGCAAACAGGGGCGCAGGTGCTCGTCCATCGTGGGTCCCGTCGACGCGGTCTCCCTGCTGTGGGAGCGGCTGGAGCCGCACTGGGGCAGGGCCCGCGCGATCCGCTGGGCGCAGCCGGTCATGGCGACCTCGCGCAAGCCTCCCGTGCTCGCCGATCCGCTGGTGCGCCGGGTGCGGCCGGAGGAGTTCGACATCCTGCTGCCCGCGTGCGTGGCGATGTTCACCGAGGAGGTGGGCGTCTCGCCCAACCTCGGCGACGGCGGCGCCCTCTACCGCACCAGGGTCGCCGAGCTGATCCGCATCGGCCGCTCCTACGCCCGCATCGACGACGGCCGCGTGGTGTTCAAGGCGGAGGTGGGGGCGGTCACGCCGCACGCCTGCCAGATCCAGGGCGTGTGGGTGGCCCCCGACCTGCGCGGCAGGGGCCACGCGGCGGCGGGCATGGCCGCGGTGGTGGAGGCGGCGATGAGCTGCTTCGCGCCCGTGGTGTCGCTCTACGTCAACGACTTCAACCACTCGGCGCGGGCCGTCTACCGGAAGGTGGGGTTCCGCGAGGTCGACACCTTCATGTCCGTGTTGTTCTAGCACCCCACCCATGATCCTGATCACGGGTGCCGCAGGTGACTAGAGGCGCACCAGCTTGTCGAAGAGCCGGGCCAGCTCGGTG
>JABFVJ010000116.1 GCA_013362835.1 Nonomuraea sp.
CGCCGCCGCCACCGCACCGCTGCTGGGCAAAGCGGCCACGGCGGCCACAGCAGGCATGGCGGGCACTGCGTCGGCCCGCAGCGGTGACGCCGACGCGTTGTTCAAGGCCGGTGAGTTCGAGCAGGCCGGCCGGGCGTACGAGGAGATCCTGAAGGCGGACCCCGCGAACCTGCGCGCGGCCCGCCAGCGCGGCTACGTCGCGCTGCTGTCCAACCGGTTCCCCGACGCCGAGAAGTACCTCAAGATGGCCTTCGACCTGGCGCCCGACGACAAGGAGACCAACACGCTCCTGGGCGACTGCTACCTCCGGCAGGACAAACTCGCCCTTTCCGTACCGCACTGGAAGGCGGCCGGCGAGGAGGGCTACGCCAAGTGGTTCGCGGGGATCAGTGGCGAGCCGTACCAGGTCCACGGCGACCTCGCGCGGGTGAAGTGGACGCAGATGGACCCGAGGCCGCTGGTGGAGGTCTCCGTCAACGGCGGACCGGCGAAACGTTTCACGTTCTACACCGGTGCCCCGAATCTGAGCCTGACCGCGTCGGCGGCCAAGGAGGCCGGGCTGAGCCCCATCTTCAGTGAGAAGACCGATTTCGAGGGCATCCCCATCTGGGTGCACTACGGGGTGCTGGACTCCTTCAGGCTGGGCGGCATCGAACTGCGTAACGTCCCGGTGGGCTGGTCGGCGACGGAGTCGGGCGGAGACGTCGGCACCGACAGCGACGGCATGATCGGCACGTGGGTCTTCTACCACTTGCTGACCACCTTCGACTACGCGGGCCGGTCGCTGATCCTGCGCCGGCGTACCCCCGAAACGGCCAGGAAGGCACGCGCGGGCACCAAGCCTCTGCCGCTGTGGCTGGCCCGTGACCACGACCTCCACAGCCTGGGCAGCATCGCCGGCTCAGGCCCGCGGGTGATGGGCGTGAACTTCGGCGGGTACGGCGAGGTCGCCGCGGGCATGCCCGGGGAGGTGGCCGAGCGGTTGCGGGTCCGCACCGACCACGACCGCCCGATCGAGACGTTCGCCCACAGCCACCCGACCATCACCTACCCCTGCTACCCGAAGGAGATCCGCCTCGGCGACGCCGTCGCCAAGGAGGTCTACTGCGAAATGGACCCCGACATGCCGGTCAACGTGCCCTGGCCCTACGGGACGGGGATCGACACGATCGGCCACTTCCCCCACTCCTTCCACAAGCCCTACAACATCACCCTCGACTTCACCGACATGAAGCTCTACCTCGCCCGCGGCGCGGCCGCCTGATCGTTCCCCCGCGCGTAACCAGAGCGTGACGCCGCTCCGCCCCCAGGATGACCGCTGATCACCCACGCGACGGACGACGCCCTGGACACCGCCTCTCTACCGTGTTCCACGCGACGGGGCGCATTCGGCTCCCCGTGCGGACAAAAGGGCGGGAAATGAGCATGGGGAAGACGCGTACCAACCTGGACAACATCGCGGCCCTGGGCGCTGAGCTCGACGAGGGCCAGCTGCTCCAGGTGAGCGGCGGCGTCAGGAGCCAGGTCATCGTGATCCACGGCGACCACTCGCACACCTCCGGCGACAGCAACTAGTGAGCCGCGGGGGGCGCGGCCCAGGTCGCGTCCCCCGACCGGAAGCACGCTGATGATCCTCGTACTGACCTGCGACGGAGACGAGCACGCCGAACGGGTCGTGGGGGCGCTCGCCGGGGCGGACGTCACCGTCTTCGACCCCGCCCTGTTCCCCTCCGCCGCCACCTTGGAGATCGGCCATGCGGGAGACGGCTCGACCGTCCGTACCCTCGGCCATGGCGGACGCCGTCTCGTCCTCGACGAGCTGACCGCGATCTGGTACCGCCGGCCGGGCAATCCGGTGGCCCACCCTCTGACCGTCGCCCGCGACCACGTCGAGGAGGAGTGCCGCGTCATGGCCGAGAGCCTGTGGGACGGCCTGGAATGCCTCAAGGTCCCCGCCTCCAGGCCGGTCATCGACCGCGCGGGGCGCAAGCCGTACCAGCTGGAAGTGGCCAGGCGGCTGGGCTTCGAACTGCCGGCGACGCTGATCACGAACGATCCTGAGAGCTTCCTCGACTTCTACGACCGGCACGAAGGCCGCGTGATCACCAAGCCCGTGCACGGCAATCAGCTGGAGGCGGACGGTGAGCGGTTCGGGCGGTTCGCGGCGCCCGTGACCCCGGCGGACCTCGGTCACGCCGACGCCCTGCGCCTGTGCCCGATCATCGTCCAGGCGTACGTCCCCAAGCGGGTCGAGGTACGGGTGACGGTGGTGGGCGGCGAGCTCTTCGCGGCGGAGATCCACTCGCAGGTCAGCAACCACACCCGCTACGACTGGCGGCACTACGACCCGGGCGCCACCCCCGTACGGGTCCACGACCTGCCCGGCGAGGTCTCCCGGCGCTGCCTGGAGCTGGTCGGGCGGCTCGGGCTGTCCTACGGCGCGATCGACCTGATCCTCACGCCGGACGGCCGCCACGTCTTCCTGGAGATCAACCCGAACGGACAGTTCCTGTGGATCGAGGACGCGACCGGGCTGCCGATCAGCGCGGCGATCGGCGACCTGCTCAAGAGCGGAGTGCAGCGATGACGTACGGGCCGATGCTCGCCGACGCGGTCGGCCTGCTCAGCTCGGGCGCGCCCGAGCGCGGCCTGGACGGGTTCCGCGCGGCGTACCCGCGGGCCAGGACGCGGCTGGTCGCCCAGCGCGAGGAGTTCGACGGATCGCTGCAGCACGCCCTGCTCATCAAGGACGGCGACGGCGCCACGATCTCGCTGTCCTGGTGTGCCGACCGGGCCCTGCCCTGGCCGTTGCGCGGCGTGCACCGCGCGGGCGAGCACCTGCTGCTCCGGGTCAACGGCATCGAGACCCCGGTGGCCAGGGCGATCGCCTGCCTGGACTTCATCTGGGACCAGTCCGCGCTGGCCGACCGGCTCGTCGCCGACAGCCTCGTACGCGAGGAGCTGGAGGAGACGCGGGAACCGCTGAGCGACGCCGCGCTGCAGGAGGCGATGGACGCCTTCCGCCGCGCCCGCGGCCTGCTGACCGGGGAGGCGACCCGGGCCTGGATGGACCGCAACCGCATCTCCCACCAGGAGCTGGAGGAGCTGGTCGCCCTGGAGGCCGCCGTCGCCGCGCTGCGCTCGCGGGTGGCCGCGGGACGGGTGGAGGGCTGGTTCGCCGAACACGGCGCGGAGCTCGACGTCGCCCGGGTCGCGCGGGCGGTGTTCGTCACCGAACCGGACGTGCCCGACGCCGCCGGGTTCCTCCACGCGGTCGAGCGGGCCTTCGCCGACGGCGGCGCCCGTCCGGGCGAGGTCTTCGCCACGCTGCGCCGGGGCGACCTCGACGGGGACCTGGCGGAGCGGATCTTCGGGGCCGCTCCGGGGACGGTCGCCGGGCCGTTCCCCGTGGAGGGCGGGCACCTGCTGGTCAAGGTCCTGGCGGTGGAGCCGGCCGTGCTCGACGGGACCGTACGCGACCTCGTCGAACGCCGGATCTTCGGCGAATGGATCGAGGAGCGCAGGAACGCGGCCAAGATCGAATGGTTCTGGGGAGTCGCGGAACGGACGGCGGGCAGGTGAAGCCGCTGCCGTACCGGGAGAGGGCGCTTCACCACCATCAGGGCGTCCGGCGGCACGTCGAGCGCCCCTACCGCGTCTCCAGGACACTCGTGACCTGGTTGTGGATCTACGTGGGCCTGCTCGCGCTGGCGCTGGCGATCGTGGTGCTGCTCGGCGTCCTTCCCGCGCTCGGCGGCGCGCGATGAGACGGGTCCGGGTGCCCGTGATGCGGCAGAACACGATGGCCGACTGCGGCGCGGCGTGCCTGGCGATGGTGCTCGGGCACCACGGGCGCCGCGCGAGCGTGCGCGAGGTCGCCGCCGACGTCCAGGTGTCCAGGGACGGGCTGACCGCCTTCGCGCTGGTCGAGGCCGCCAGGTCGTACGGCCTGCGCGCCAAGGCGTTCTCGATCGCGCCCGAGCGGCTCGGCTCGGTGCCGGGGCCGTTCGTCGTGCACTGGGAGTTCAACCACTTCCTGGTCGTCGAGCGCTGGCGCCCGGACGTCGTCGAGGTCGTCGATCCGGCCTCCGGGCGGCGCCGGCTCACGCCGGAGGAGTTCGACCTCGGGTTCACCGGGGTCGTGCTGGCCTTCGAGCCGGGGCCGGACTTCAGCGTCCAGGGGCCCGAGCGGCGTCCGTGGCGGGCGAACCTGCTGCGTGCCCTGCTCGTCCGCCACCGCGGCCTGCTGATGCAGGCGCTGCTCGCCTCACTGCTCCTTCAGGCGGCCGCGCTCGTGCTGCCGCTGCTCTCCGGGCTCGTCGTCGACGAGGTGCTGCCGGGCGGCGACCGGTACCTGCTGCGCGTCCTCGTCGTCGGCCTGCCGATCGTCGTGCTGATCCAGGGGATCCTCACCTACCTGCGTACGGCCTTGCTGCTCATGCTGCGGGCGCGGGCCGACACGGAGTTCACGGGCGGGGTGGTCGGGCGGCTGTTCGCGCTGCCGTACGCGTACTTCACCCTGCGCGGGACGAGCGACCTGGTCATGAGCACGCAGAGCGCGGCCAGCCTGCGGGCCATGCTGTCCGGCCAGGTGCTGTCGGCGCTCCTCGACGGGCCGCTGGCCGTCGTGCTCATGGTCCTCGTGCTGGCGGGCGATCCCGTGCTCGGCGGGTGCCTGGCCGCGATGGCGGCCGTCCAGGTCGTCCTGCTGATCCTCACCCGGAGACGGATCGCCGACCTCACCGGGCGCGGGCTGACCGCCGCCGCCACGACCCAGGGCCGGCTCATCGAGTCCATCCGGGGCATCGAGTCGATCAAGGCGTCCAGCTCGGAACGGCGTGCCGTCGAGCGATGGTCGGCGATGTTCACCTCCCAGATGAACGCCGACCTGCGCCTGGGCCTGACCCGCGGGCTCCT
>JABFVJ010000344.1 GCA_013362835.1 Nonomuraea sp.
ACCGGCGACAACATGGCGGCGGCGCTCGGCGTCGGCGCCCGTCCCGGCGACGTGGTGGTCTCGCTCGGCACGTCCGGCACGGTGTTCGCGGTCGCCGAGTCGCCGAGCGCCGACGCCACGGGCGCGGTGGCCGGGTTCGCCGACGCCACGGGCCGATTCCTGCCGCTGGTGTGCACGCTCAACGCCGCCCGGGTGCTCGACGCCGCCGCCCGCCTCGCCGGGGTCGGCCTCGACGAGCTGAGCGACCTCGCGCTCCAGGCCCCCGCCGGGTCCGGCGGGCTGACGCTGGTGCCCTACCTGGAGGGCGAGCGCACCCCCAACCGGCCCACCGCGACGGGCTCGATCCACGGTCTCACGCTGGCCACCTCGACCCCGGCCCACCTGGCGCGCGCCGCCGTCGAGGGCATGCTGTGCGGCCTCGCCGACGCCCTCGACGCCCTGCGCACGCGGCCCGAGCGGGTGCTGCTGATCGGCGGCGCGGCCCGCTCGGAGGCCGTACGCCGGATCGCGCCGACGGTCTTCGGCGTGCCGATCGCGGTGCCGCCGCCCGGCGAGTACGTCGCCGACGGCGCCGCCCGCCAGGCCGCCGCCCTCCTCACCGACCCCGACTGGCAGATCGGCGACACCGCCGCCTACGACGCCCCGGCGGTCCCCGAGATCCGCGCCCGCTACGCCAGGGCCACGGCCCACGTCCTCGACTAGCGGCGACGCTGGGCGGGCGGCGCGGCGGCGGGTTGATCGGGGCGCGGGGGATCCAGGCCGTCGCCGCCAGGAGCGCGGCCACGCCGTTGACCGTCATGACGCCCGACTCCGCCAAGGGCCCGATGACCACGCGGGAGGTGGCGGCGAAGAAGTCCGGCGGACCGTCGTAGCCGGGGTCGGTGACGATGTGGTCGGACAGCGGGGTTTCGAGCTGCTTCGCCCGCGCGGCCCGGGTCGGCGGGGGGCGGCTGGCGGTGCGCGGAGATCTCCCCGACCCGCCGGTACGGCAGGTAGCGACCCACGCGACGTGGGAAAACCGCAGGCATTGCCTCATGGAACCACGGAGGTCACGGCCCTGCGACCGATACCCGCGAGGAGGCGTTCTCAGGGTCGGTCTCAGGGACGCCTAGGGGACGCCGCCGGATGTGACGGAAGGGCCGCCGCGCCAGAGTGAGAACCATGACCGCAGTGCCGAACAGCAGCATGAGAGCCGCGAGAGCGCCCAGGCGCGTGAGCCCGGGTGGCCTCATGACCGCGGCGAGGCTCTTTCCCCTGATCGCCTGTGCGGCGATCGTGTTCTCGGTGGTCGCGATCGTGGTCGGCCAGTTCGGGCCCGACCCGTATCTCGACCCCATGAACGTGACCGTCAGCGAGTACGCCGTGTCCGACCGCGGGGGCGTCACGGAGGTCGCGATGGCGGTGCTCGGGATCGGGTCGCTCGCGCTGCTGGCCGCGCTGAGAAGGATGCGGGCGCCGATTCGGGGGCTGCCCGAGAAGTTGCTGATGGTGTGGTCGGGCGCGCTCGTCGTGGCGGCGGTCATCCCGACCACGCCCATCGGCCAGAACCTCGACCTGGCGGCCCAGATCCACCGTTACGTGTCCGTGGCCGCGTTCGTGAGCCTCCCGGCCGCCGGGGCGCTGCTGGTGCCCAGGCTGACCGCCGACGCCCGCTGGAAGCCCGTGGCGCGGGCCGTGGAGTGGGTGGCGCTGGCGGGCGGGTTCGGGCTGCTGGCGATCACGTACGTGGCGCTGCCGGGTGAGCGGGTGATGATCGGGCTGGTCGAGCGGCTGCTGCTGGCGGCGGAGGTGTCGTTGCTGGGCGTGCTGGCGGCGTGGGCGTTGTGGCTGGCCTGGGCGCCGGGCCGTACGCGGGGCCAGGGGGCGGATGGGGCGGGAGACCCAAATTTCCCGACATATCACAGATTTATCGCTAGTCGATCTTAGTACCGCCTGTTTCGGTGCTATTCTCTCCCGCGATCTTCTATGCGGGAGCAGGTGTCATGGCATCGGGCAGATCCATCCGATTCAAGATCTCGACGCTGCTCGTCGTCCCCTTGATCTCCCTGATCGCGCTCTGGGGCTTCGCCGCGAGCACCACGGCGGGGGAGGCGCTCAACCTCTTCAAGGTCGACGCCATCTGGTCCGGTGTGATCAACAACTCCGACGGCCTGATCTCCAACCTCCAGTCCGAACGGCTCAACTCCGCCGAGCGGCTCTCGGGCAAGGTGGTCGACCAGGCCAACCTGTCCGAGGCGCGGGCCAAGGTGGACGCCAGCGGTAAGAGGCTGCGCGAGCAGGCTCTGTCCGAGGAGAGCCAGTCGGCCCTGACCGACGACATGAAGAAGCAGCTCCAGGTCGTCCTGGAGACCGTGGACGGCCTGCCCGACATCCGGCGCAAGGTGGACGAGCACAAGCTCACCCCCGGCCAGCTAGTCACCGAGTACGCCAAGATCTCCGACGAGGTCCACCTCCTGTACTCCAGGCTCACGGTCAGCACCGACCTCGAACTCTCCCTCCAGGCCAACGGCCTGATCGCGGCCGACGAGGTACGCGAGCTGCTGAGCCGCGAGCACGCCCTGATCATCGCCTCCGACGGCCGCCCCTCGATGCACGACGTGCACATGCTGGCCGGCATCGACGGCACCCGTACGTACCTGTTCCCGAAGGCGCTGGCCAACCTCGACACCGAGCTGCGGGCGCCGTTCGAGAAGCTGTTCTACTCCTCCAGGTACATCACCATGGAGAACCTGCTGGAGACCTACATCGCCGGTCGCCCGGCCGACGTGGAGCTCTGGAGCGGGATCGCCGACCAGGTGCTCAAGGAATACACGCAGGCCGTGTGGCGCACCGGTGACAAGCTGCTGAACCGGATGCAGCCGGCGGGCGTGGTCATCGTGGTCAGGGCCGCGATAGCGGGCGCCCTCGGCCTCATCGCGGTCGTCTTCTCGATCTTCATCTCGGTCAGGGTGGGCCGCAGGATCACGAGGGAGCTCGCCACGCTCCGCCGTACGGCGCTGGACCTGGCCGAGGTCAGGCTGCCCGACGTGGTGACGAAGCTGCGTACCGGCGAACGCGTGGACATCGACTCCGAGGCGCCGCCCATCAGGGTCGGCGACAACGCGACCAGCGAGGTCGTCGACCTCGCCGCGGCCTTCGACAGCGTGCAGAGCACCGCCGTCGACGCCGCCGTCGAGCAGGCCAGGCTGCGCGAGGGCGTGGCCGAGGCGCTGCGCAACCTGGCCAGGCGCAGCCAGTCGCTGCTGCAGCGCCAGCTCAAGCTGCTGGACGAGATGCAGCGCCAGACCGAGGAGCCCGAGGCGCTGGAACGCCTGTTCAGGCTCGACCACCTGACCACCCGCATGCGCCGCCACGCCGAGGGCCTGGTGCTGCTCTCGGGCGGCACGGCCGGCCGCAGGTGGCGCGGCGTCATCCCGGTCGAGGACGTGCTGAGCGGCGCCGCCGCCCAGGTCGAGGAGTACACCCGGGTCCGCGTCTACCCGATGCCCGAGTGCGGCCTGTCCGGCGGCGCCGTGGCCGACCTCATGCACCTGTTCGCCGAGCTGATCGAGAACGCGACGTCGTTCTCCGCGCCCGCCAACGAGGTCTCGGTACGCGGCGAGATGGTCGGCAGGGGCTTCGCGGTCGAGATCGAGGACCGCGGCCTCGGCATGGACGAGGAGACCCGCAGGTCCATCAACGAGCGGCTGGCGAGCCCGCCCGAGTTCGACCCGGCGCAGACCGAGCGGCTGGGGTTCGCGGTGGTCGGCATGCTGGCCGCCAGGCACGGAATCAAGGTCACCCTGAAGCTCTCCCCGTACGGGGGCACGACCGCCATCGTGCTGGTGCCGGGGGCGCTGATCGAGCCGATGGCGACCCCGGTGCGGCCGATGGAGTTCGAGTCCGTGTCCGTCTCCGTCATCAGGCCGTCGGACATGGGGGACACCACCGGACCCGGCGAGCTGCCGCGCCGGGTCCGTACGAGCAAGCGCGCGGGACCCGCCGCCGGGGAGGAGCCGGGCCTGCCCCGCCGCGAACGGCAGGCGAGCCTGCCGCAGCGGCTCAGGGAGGCCGCACCGGTTCCCGCGCAGGAGGAGCGTTCGCCCGAGGAGACCAGGGCGCTGCTCTCCTCGCTCCAGTCCGGCTGGCAGCGCGGGCGGCAGGACAGCGACCAGGATGGGGGTTCCCGACCGTGAGCCGCGAGCACGAGTGGGTTGACGAGGAGGCCGGGCCCGTGGTGCGGCCGTACGCGGTGGCGCGGGGGCGCACCAGGCCGACGACCTCGGCCCTCGATCTGCTGGCGACTGTCGTCTCGACAGGACTGCCCGCACCCTCCAAGGCCGAGCTGAGCGCTCAGCACCGGCGGCTGATGGGCTGCCTGTCCGGACAGTCCAGGCCGGTCGCCGAGGTCGCCTCGGAGCTGGGGCTGCCGGTGGGCGTGGTCCGGGTGCTGCTCGGCGACCTGCTGGAGCACGGCCTGGTCAACGTACGCCCGCCGCGCGACGACAAGGCCGCCACCCCGACGGAGAGCCTGCTCCGCGAGGTGATCAACGGGCTGCGCGCGCTCTAGGGCGCTAGTTGGCGGTGGTGAGCGTCCGCAGGGAGTGCTCGACCAGAGTGATCATCACTTCCTTGGCCGAGGCCCTGCGCCGCACGTCGCACAGCATCACGGGGACGTCGTCGTCGAGGTCGAGCGCGATGCGCACGTCGTCCACGCTGTGCTGGGACGCGCCGTCGAAGCAGTTGACTGCCACCACGAACGGGGTGCCGCGCTGCTCGAAGTAGTCCACCGACGGGAAGCAGTCGGTCAGCCGCCGGGTGTCGGCGATCACGACCGCGCCCAGCGCGCCGTAGGACAGCTCGTCCCACATGAACCAGAACCGCTCCTGGCCGGGGGTGCCGAACAGGTAGACGACGAGCCCGTCGCGGATCGTGATGCGGCCGAAGTCCATCGCCACGGTGGTGGTGGTCTTGGCCTCGACGCCGTCGAGGTCGTCGACCCCGATCCCGCGGTCGGAGAGCACCTCTTCCGTGCGCAGCGGCTTGATCTCGCTGATCGACCCGACCAGTGTGGTCTTGCCGACGCCGAACCCTCCCGCGATGAGAATCTTCAACGCGACGGGGTCCTCAGAGAGCACGGAGTCCATTGATCACTTCCTTGAGAATGCGCTCATTCGAACGCGACCCCGTAGCCGAGGGCGACGTCACCGAGATGAGGCCGTGGTCACGCATGTCGCCGAGCAGCACCCGGACGACGCCGACGGGCAGGTCGAGCTCGACGGCCAGGTCGGCCACCGAGATCGGGTTCCGCGCCGCCCGCAGGATGAGCTGCTGTTCCGGACCGAGGTCGTCCGCCTGCTCGGCGAGCGCGCGCACGGTCGCGACGAGGTCGTAGGCGTCTCCCGACGAACGCGTGCGACCCCGGATGAGGGCATAGGGCCGGACGACGGGTCCGGCCTCCTCGTCGTACCAGCGGGGGACGCCGGTCATGGCGTTCCCGCGCGCGGGTTGGTGGTGATGTGCTGGCCCACCCGCTTGACCAGCATCGCCATCTCGTACGCGATGTGCCCGACGTCGACGTTCGCGTCCGCGATCACCGCCAGGCAGGTGCCCTGGCCGGCCGCGGTGACGAACAGGAACGCGGTCTCCATCTCCACGATGGTCTGGCGGACGTCGCCGCCGCCGAAATGGCGCCCGGTGCCGCGCGCCAGGCTCTGGAAGCCCGCCGCCACGGCCGACAGGTGCTCGGCGTCCTCCCGGGTCAATCCCTTGGAGTAGCCGACGGCCAGGCCGTCGGTAGAAAGGATGACCGCCTGGCGGACGGCGGCGACCCTGGTGGTCAGGTCGTCGAGCAGCCAGTTCAGCTCACCGGTGTTGGTGGTTTGCGCAGTCATGCGTCCCCCTTGCTCATGGGCTCCTCCTCGGAGGCTTCTTCTCGGGCGCGTTGGGTTCCCCGCTGGAACGCGGAGAACAGGTCGCGTACCTCGTCGGGAGAGCGTTCGGTCTGCGGCTCCGGCTCCTGCGGTTCGTCCTTGAGCTGCGGCGCCAGGTTGGCCTGGCGTACGCGCCTCGGCAGCCCGGCGTGGGTGCCCGAGGCGACCACCGCGAGCGCCTTCTTCCTCGTACGGCTCGGCAGCGCCGGCATCCCGTCACCCTCGACCGGCTTCGCCTCCTCGGCCATCAGCGAACGCGGCACGAGCACGATGACCGAGGTGCCGCCGAAGGGCGAGCGGCGGAGCTGGACCTTGATCCCGTGGCGTTCGGCGAGCCTGGCGACCACGAACAGGCCCAGCCTGTCGCTGTCGGCGAGGTCGAACTCGGGCGGCGCGGTCAGCAGGCGGTTGAAGGAGGCGTACTCGACGGCCGACAGCCCGAGGCCCTTGTCCTCGATCTCGATCGCGTAGCCGTTGCTGACCAGGTCGCCGCGGACCTGTACGACGGTGTCGGGAGGCGAGTAGATGGTGGCGTTCTCGACCAGCTCGGCCACGAGGTGGGTCAGGTCGGCCGCCGATCCGCCGTCGAACGCGCTCGCCGGCATGGTGTCGACGTCGACCCGGGTGTAGTCCTCGACCTCGGCCACCGCCGCCCGGACGATGTCGATCACGGGCACCGGCTTGCGCCACGCCCGCGCGGGGGCCGAGCCCGACAGGATCATCAGGCTCTCGGCGTGCCGCCGCATGCGGGTGGTCAGGTGGTCGAGGCGGAAGAGCTCCTCCAGCCGGTCGGGGTCGTGCGTACGGCGCTGCATGCCGTCGAGCAGCGCGAGCTGCCGGTGCAGCAGGCCCTGCTTGCGCCGGGCGAGGTTGAGGAACACCTGGCCGACCCCGCGCCGCAGCGCCGCCTGCCCGACGGCCGCCGTGACGGCGGTGCGCTGCACGGAGCCGAAGGCCCTGGCCACGTCGGTGATCTCCGCCGATCCGCTCACCTTGATGGTCCTGGCCTCCTTCCGCACGTCGACGTCCTCACCCTTGCGCAGCCTGTCCACGATGTCGGGCAGGCGTACCTCCGACAGCTCGACGGCGGCGGTGCGCAGCCCGTACAGCTCGCCCGCCAGGCGGCGACCGAAGCGTACAGAGATGATGATCGACGCGAGCACGGCTATCAACCCGAGGCCGCCCGCGAGGGAGATCTTCACGATGGTGCCGGTCGCGGCCTCCGAGGTGCGCTCGGTGAGCAGCGTGGCGGCGGCCGAGCCGTTGCGGTCGAGCTCGGCGGTGAGCCGGCTCACCGCCGACCGCCACTCCTCCGCCTCCGAGGGCGGCGTGCCCGTCTTGACGATCCTGGCCTCCAGCGCGGAGAAGGTCAGGAACGTCGCCGAGGCGAACACCTGCTCGTACGGCCTGCGCATCGCCACGTCGAGCCCCGCCATGCCCCGGGCGTGCAGGAACTTCCTGGAGGCGGCGTACTCGGTGAAGGCGACCCGCTCGGGCTCGGTGAGCCGCCTGTCGGCCAGGGCGCCGACGATGAGGGCGCTCTCCCTGGCGATCTGCTCCCTCGCGCCGCCCATGGCCTGCAGCGAGGACGCCTGCTGGAAGATCGTCAGGTCGGAGACGGTCACCAGGTGGTCGTAGAGCATGAAGACGGAGTCGAGCACGAGGTTGTAGGCGACCAGCCCGGCGAGGCGGGATCCGATGCCGCCGTCGATGTCGGCCCGGATGAATTCGAGCCGGTCGAGCTGGTCGGTCAGGTCGTCGAGCGGCCCGCGAAGATCGTCGACCGCGTCGCCCGCCTCCGCGACGGCCTGGCGGAAGTCGGCCGCCGACTTGTCGGTACGGGCCCGCTGCGCGCGCAGCCCCTCACTGGGCTCACGGGCGGTGAACGCCTCGGCCGAGCGCTCCCGTTCGGTCTGCAGCTGCACGCCCAGGTCGGTGGAGGTCACGCCGAGGGTCTTGTACAGCGTGTCGGCCCGGAGGAGTGACTGTGCGTCGCCCATCGTCAGGTTGAGGACGAAACCCCAGAGCGCACTGAGAGACAGGAGGGGTAGCAGCAGCAATAAAAAGATCTTGAACCGAATTGACCGGTTTCGCGAGCCCATGTCCCAACCTCGAGTCGGGGGCATTTCCACACCTTGTGTAAATACACCTCCGGAAGATCGCACAGGAGACTAGCACCGTTTATGCTCCCGGCGCAGTGGGAGGAACGGGATGATTACCGTGATTATTGGGACATGATCTCCGGCTCCCGGCGGCCCGGGTGCAGCACCCTCCACAACCAGGCCAGCGCGACCAGCGAGATCACGATGAGTCCGGCCCAGTTCACCAGCGTGTACACGTGCACCTGCCACTCGGTGACGTGCGGGACCCGGCCGATCCGCAGCAGCTCGAACTGCCAGGGACGCCCGGTCAGGACCAGGGTGACCGCGATCGCGATGGCGGTCATCGAGTCCCACAGCGCGTGCAGCAGCGAGACGCCGAGATAGCTCAGCACGACGGGCCCGGTGAGGTGGCCCCGGGCGGCGAACAGCACGCCGCCGAGTATCGCCGTCCACAGGCCGTGGCCGACGGGGGCCAGGACGCCCCTCAGGATCTCGGTCTCGACCAGCTGGGACAGTGACAGGCCGTCGGCCGTGAACAGGGCGTTGAAGGCGTATCCGGCGCTCTCGAAGGCGGCGAAGCCGAAGCCCACGGTCGCGCCCAGCACGACGCCGTCCCTGGGGGAGCGCCTGAGCGTGCGCCGGGTGACGAACATCAGCGCGGCCAGCTTCACGCCCTCCTCGATCAGGCCGACCAGGGCGTACACGAGGATCGTGGGCCGGATCAGCCAGCTCTCCAGCAGCGAGGCGCCGAGCACCCCGAGCACCCCGCCGACCACGAACGCCATGAACAGCAGCTCGACCGTGACCACCGGGGAGCGGGCCCGGCCGTGCGCCCACACCACGAAGGTCACCGGCACCAGGAAGCTGCCGAACAGCACGACGGTCGGCACGAGGTTGGAGTTGGAGGTCCAGGCCGTGACGGCGACCGTGGCCGCCCACAGGACCAGCCCGATCAGGAAGACCCGCTGCCAGAGCCTCACGTGGTCAGCTCCCGCACGGCCCTGCGCGCGGCGACGACGGCCGCGTCGCGGCCCGCCGCCGGCTCGGAGTCCGACCCGGCGATGGCGATCCTGCCGAACCGCCTGCGCGCGAGGTCGGCGGGGAACGGCCCGTCGGGGTAGAAGGGGTGCCACGGCCTGCAGTACGCCAGGGCCCGGCCGTGCCCCCACCGGTGCACGGTGACCGCCTCGATCCCGGCACGCCGGCCGAGCAGCCGGGCGACCTGGTCGCGCACGCTGTGTTCCAACCGCTCGTACGGCGTCGCGAGCAGTTCCTCCCGCCCCGCCGCCGCCCCCGCGACCGGCCCCAGCTCCGACCGGCACGGCGTGGCCAGCAGGCGCAGCCCGTCCGCCGTGGGCTCGCTCAGGCACCAGTACGCCCCCGTCCACCGCGTACGCCCGGTTCGCGCCCGCCCGCCGCGCAGCCGTACGTCCGCCTCCAGCACCGGCAGCCGTACGGCCCGCCGCAGCGCCTCCCGCTGCTCGTCGGGCAGGTCGGGCACCAGGTAGGGGATGACCGCGCTCCAGCAGGCCATGATCACCGATTCGGCCGCGACGGTCCTGAGCCGATGCCCGTCGAAGTAGGCGACCACCACGGACGCGTCCCCGTGCCGTACGGACACCACCGGGCTGGACGGCCGCACCGCCGCCCGCCCCCCGGCCCTCCGCTCACCGCCGCCACCGGCCGCCGAGGCGAACCGGGACGGCTTGTCCAGCCCCAGACCGCCGAACCCCGGGTACCCGGCCGCCCAGGCGTCGACCGCCCCGAGCGCCCGGCTGTCGTAGGCGCGTTCGGCGCACGGCAGGGTCCTGCAGAACCGTTCGACGTCGGGGTGCGCGCCGCAGACCTCCAGCAGGAAGGCGGAGTACGTCAGCCCGGCCAGCCGCTCCTGCCTGTCCTCCTGGGACAGCCCGGGGAACCAGTCGGGCGGGTCCTCGCGCAGCACGCGCAGGTCCTCGACGGCCCTCCTGGCGAGCGGCGGCCCCGGCCGGTCGGCGGCGACCAGGGCGTCGGCGCCGAAGCTCTCCCTGTCGCACATCACGCTGCCCGGCGGCCGGCCGTCGAACGCGGCGGGTCCGCGTACCTCGTCGTGGTTGTCGAGGACGAGCACCCGCCCGCCCGGGTCCACGCGCAGCCACTCCTCGGCCGCGCCGAGCCCGCTGCGCCCGCCGCCGACGACCACCAGGTCGTAGGTCTCGCCGGTGGGCTCGGGCGGGCCCGCGTACCGCCAGAAGCGGCCGTCGCGCAGCGCGTGCGGCACGCTGAGCGCCTCAGGGGTGTCGCCGCGCAGCCCGCCGTACGCCTCCCGCGGGTTGACAGGAGTCTTGGCCACCGCGCTGCCCAGGGCGCCGACCGTAATCCCGTCGAACAAGTCACGGCGGGAAATGGGCACATCCATCCCGAGGTCGCGCGGATTGCTGCTCATGAGGGCGATCATCAGCACTCCGGCCAAAAACCTCACATGGGCGCGCAGCGCTTCGAGAAACATTTTGCGCGGCCTATTACCGCGAATGCCCGTTTGGAGTAGCGTCCGGAATGAAGCGAGCGGGGGGAGAGCGGTGGTCGGCAAGCAGGGCAGGGTCACGGGAAGGATCGGCCCTGGGCTCGTCGGCGAGGTCATGATCCCGATCAGGGGCGGCGTCGAGGCCTTCTACGCCCATCCCAGCCTGCCCGATGAGGAGTTCGGCCTGGGCGCCATCGTCGTCGTCGTGGAGTACTTCCCCCCGCGCACGGTCTACGTGGCCAGAGCACTCATCTAGGAGGGCCGGATGTCCCCCGAGGTCTACATCGCCGGCGGCGCCGCAATTCTCGCGATCGTCGTCGTGATCCTGCTGTTCAAGGCCGTCTGGCGGGTCGCCGAGCCCAACGAGGCCCTGATCATCTCCGGCCTGGGCGCCCGCCGCCGCAACGAGGGCGTGGACAGCCTCGGCTTCAAGATCATCACAGGCAAGGGCGCGGCGGTGCTCCCCGGCTTCCAGGCGGCCAGACGGTTACGCCTCGACACCCGGGCCGCCAACCTCCAGGTCTCCTGCGTCACCCAGCAGGGCATCCCCGTGCACATCCGCGGCGTCGTCATCTACAAGGTCGGCGACGACCTGTCCTCGATCGCCAACGCCGCCCGCCGCTTCCTCGACCAGCAGGACTTCATGACCAGCGCGATCCACGAGCTGTTCACCGGGCACCTGCGCTCGATCATCGGCAACCTCACCATCGAGGACCTGATTCTCAACCGCGAACGCCTGACCAGCGAGACCAGGGCCTCGGCCGCCGACGAGATGAGCAAGCTCGGCCTGATCGTGGACTCCCTGCAGATCCAGGAGATCGACGACGAGACCGGCTACATCGTCAACCTCGGCAAGCCGCACGCCGCCAGGGTCGCCGCCACCGCCCGCATCGCCGAGGCGCAGCGCGACCAGGAGGCCACCGAGGCCGAGCAGGTGGCCGCCGCCAACAAGGCCGCCGCCTGGCGCGACGCGCAGATCAAGCAGGCCGCCTTCCAGGCCGAGATCGACCGGGCCCAGGCCCTGGCCCGCCAGGCGGGGCCGCTGTCGGAGGCGAGCGCCCGCCAGGAGGTCGTCGTCCAGGAGACCAGGGCCGCCGAGCTGGAGGCCCAGCTCTCCGAGCAGCGGCTGCAGTCGCAGGTACGCAAGCCCGCCGACGCCAAGGCGTACGAGACCGTCACGCTCTCGCAGGCCGAGCGGGACGCCCGCATCGCGCAGGCGGAGGCCGAGGCCAGGGCGACCAGGATCACGGGTGAGGCCGAGGCCCAGGCGGCGCAGGCGCGCGGGCTGGCCCAGGCGGAGGCGACCAAGGCGCTGGGCCTGGCGGAGGCCGAGGCCATCAGGGCGCGCGCCGAGGCGCTCAAGGACAACCAGGAGGCCGTCATCGCCCAGCAGCTCGCCGAGCGCTGGCCGGAGGTCGTCGAGGCGGGCGCCAAGGCGTTCGGGAACGTGGACCACATGGTCGTGCTGAACGGCGCCCAGGGCGTGGAGGAAATGCTGGCGAAGGCGCTCACCCTGGGCGGCACCGGGCTGGGCCTGGCGAGGGCGCTGCTCAACGGCGGATCCGCAAATGGCGCCGAACCCGAAATCATTCGTAAAACAGCTGAATCCCGCGAATAGCGACGTTACTCGGCTCCTTACTCTCCGCTTCCTCTAGCGTTTTACTCAATGACGCAAGAGTGAAGGGGAGAGCTCATGCTTAAGGCCATTTCGGGGATATGTCTGAGCATGATGGCCGTCGCCGGATGCTCCTCCGGCGAGACCGGGAGCCCGGCGGCCGGATCGGCGTCCCCGTCCGCGTCGTCCGCCTCGGCGGAGTCGGCCAGGCTGCGGGCCGCGCTGCTGCCCGCGCCCAAGGGCATGCGCATCGCGTACGGGCCCGAGCTCGGGGCGTTCGGGTCGCTCAAGTCCACCCAGCAGGGCCTCGCGGCGATCCGCCAGG
Organism: Nonomuraea sp.; assembly: GCA_013362835.1. The sequence goes on from JABFVJ010000344.1 coordinate 12,458, forward strand.
CCAAGCTGGAGCGGCCGGAGTGCGCGGGGGCCGCCCAGCTCGACGCCGCCAGCCCGGAGGTCGCCAAGGCGCCCGCCGCCGTGATCGCCTTCGCCGCCGCCCGCGGCTCGATCACGCAGGCCGTCGTGTCGATGCCGAGCGCGGAGCTGCCCGAGCCGCTGCCGCAGCAGTGCGCCGCCTACAAGGCGACCGTCGGCGGCTCCGAGGTGACCTACCGCACGCAGACCCTGGCCATGCCGACCAAGGGGGACGAGTCGCGGGCCTACCTGACCACGGCCTCGGGCGGCAAGAACCACGCGCAGATCGGGTCGGTCGTGATCAGGCGCGACAAGCTGGTCATGAGCATGCTCGTGGTCGGCCAGAAGGTGAAGCCCGCCGGCCTGTTCGAGCTCGCCCGCCTCGCCGACCAGAACCTGGCGCGCGTCACCCGCTGACCTCAGATGAGCACGTGGTCGTCCGGGCGGCCCACGAAGGAGAACTGCGCGTTGCGGGTCAGCTTGATGTGGTCGGCCTGCCAGGTGTGCATCGAGGCGTCGGCGCTGCGCCAGTAGACGAAGTTGAAGCGGTCCGCCGAGTAGATCTTGACGGCGTCCTCCTTCAACCGGCGTACGAGCTCGGTGTCCTCGCCCCGGGTGATGTCCGCGAAGCCGTACGAGCGGAACATGTCGCCCTTGCCGAGGAACGTGCCGCCCTGGACGAGGAACGAGTAGCGGTGCTCCAGGCCGGGCAGGCGGAGCATCGTGGTGTTGCTGCCCTCGAAGTAGGCGTAGTGCGCGCCCTTGCCGACCAGTTCGGCGTCGGAGTAGTCGAAGGCGCGTACGAGGTCCGACAGGTAGTGCTCGCCGTACAGGTTGTCGTCGTCCATCTTGGCGATCAGGTCGCCCTCGGCGGCGGCGATGCCCAGGTTCATGCAGGCGCCGAGCGTGAGCTCGGGGGCGGCGGGGAGGACGACGACGTCCGTGATGCCCGCCATGCGAGCCTTGTCGGCCACGACGACCGGGTCGATGTCGAGGCCGTGCAGGACCATGACGAGCTGCAGCGGCCGGTGGAGCTGCCGGGCCACCGAGGAGATCGCGTGCTCGATCTGCGAGGCGCGGTTGGTCGGCAGCACGACCGAGATCGAGCGCGACCGGGGCGCGGTGGCGTGGCCGAGGTTCTGCAGGATCTGGTCGACCCGGTGCGAGAACAGGTGCTTGTCGAAGACCTCGCGCATGGCGAGGTGTCCCATCCTGGCCCGCAGCTCGGGGCTGTTGATCAGGTGCAGCACCTGGTTGTACGACTCGATCGGCTCCCGCGCGATCGGGACCAGCTCCCCGAACGTCTCCTCGATCGCCCGCGACCACCCGGACACGACCGGGGTCGCGCAGGCCGACAGCTCGAAGACGCGGCGCGCGCACATGGTCGGCGAGTCGAGCACCGAGTTGACGTTGAGGAAGACCTTGTACATCCGGTACGCGGCCAGCATCTGGTCATAGGGCAGCTCGCCCACGATGTGCGGCCGGTACTTCTCCGGCCAGGCGTACTTCTCGTCCACCTCGCCGTTGCGGGCGAAGATGTGCAGGCCGAGCTCGCGTACGGGGTCGAGCACGGTCTCCATCTGCTCGCGGCGCTCGGGGTGCTTGTCGCGGAAGTACATGCCGGCGAACACGACGTCGTGCAGGCGGCCCTGCTTCTGCTGGATCGGGTTGTGCACGCGCGGCTGGGCGGCGAACTGCAGCACGTCGACGCGATCATGTCCTAGAACTTCGCGATATTTCGGCACCATGTCGCCGTCGCAGGTGAACACGTAGTCGAACAGCTTGGCCGTGTCGATGAAGAAGTCGAAGTTCGGCGGGTCCTCCTTGTTCCAGAAGACCGTCGGGATGCCCTCGGAGCGGCACCAGGCGACCAGGTCGCGCAGCGGCTCCTTGGGGGCGTTCGTGCCGGTCATCTGGTAGCGCCAGCGGCCCTGGTTGCCGTGCCAGGCGGACTCGCAGAACAGCAGGTCGGGACGCTTCTCGGCGAAGATCTCCGGCCAGTCCTTGAGGCCGAACTCGATCTGGTCCCACTCGTACCTGAAGGCCATCCTGGAGAAGTCGTCGAGGATCACCGCGACCTTGAGGTCGGGCCGGTTGACCGGGCCGAGCGGCCACTTCGCCGCCGGCACCTCGACCAGCGGCGGCCGGTGGTTCGCGATCTCGGCCGCCTCGGCCACGGGCATCGGCGGCTTGGGCGCCTTGGCCTTCGAGCGCACCGCCTCGACGATCTTCCCCGGGCTCTTCGAGCCCAGGGCCTCGCCCAGCTTGAACGTGCGCTTGGCCTGCGTGGCCTCCAGCTTCCAGCCCGCGTACGCGGCCTTGGCCTCGGCGATCTCCAGCCGTCGCCGCAGCTCCCTGACCTCGGCCTCGTACCGCTCGACGAGCTTGCGCTCCTCGGGCAGCCAGTTGACGGGACCCAGTCGCTGGAATGCGGAGGGCTCGGGGGTTTCGGCCATGGTGATACGCCTATCGCTCAGCGGAGGTATGTCATAGTACGGCGGATTCAGCCGCTATTCAGGGCGTTTGGCCTGGGAAGCAGGCGCCAGGTTGTCGCCCTTCAGCCAGGCGGCGATCACCGTCGCGATGCGCGGCCCGGCCTTGCCGTCCCAGAGCACCGGCAGCTCACCGGCCGGCGTGGCCGCGCCGTCGGCGAGGGCCTTCTCCGCGGCGGCGGGCAGTAGGGCGGGCGTGACCAGGCGGTTCGTGCCGTGGGTGATCGTGATCGGCCGCTCGGTGTTCGGGCGCAGCGTCAGGCACGGGACGCCCAGCATGGTCGACTCCTCCTGCACGCCGCCCGAGTCGGTGACGACCAGCGCGGCCCCGCGGACGAGTGAGAGGAAGTCCACATAACCCAGCGGATCGATGACCTTGATCGTCTCGCCGTCGACCAGACCGGCCTCGGCCAGCCGCGCCTTGCCGCGCGGGTGCACGGGGATCACGACCGGCGTCCGCCGCGACACCTCCAGCACGGCGTCGACCAGCTCCTTGGCCGCCTCGGCCGTGTCCACGTTGGCCGGGCGGTGCAGGGTCGCGACGGCGTACCGGGACGGGAGGCCCAGCCGCGCGACCACCGGAGCCGGGTCCAGCGACGGCAGCGCCGCGAACAGGCTGTCGATCATCGGGTTGCCCACCAGGTGCACCTTCGACGGCGGCACGCCCTCCGAGGCGAGGTAGGCCAGGGCCTCGGGCGAGGTGACGAACAGCAGGTCGGCAAGGGCGTCGGTGACGACCCGGTTGACCTCCTCGGGCATGCCGCGATCGAACGAGCGCAGCCCGGCCTCGACGTGGGCCGTCCTGATGCCCAGCTTGGCGGCCACCAGGATCGCGGCGAGGGTCGAGTTCACGTCGCCGTAGACCACCACGAGGTCGGGGTCCTGGTCGAGGAAGACGTCCTCCAGGCCCACGAGCAGGGCCGCGGTCTGCTTGGCGTGCGTGCCCGACCCGACGGCCAGGTTCGCGACCGGCTCGGGCAGCCCGAGGTCGGCGAAGAAGACGTCCGACATGAGCGCGTCGTAGTGCTGGCCGGTGTGGATGATGCCCTGCCGCACGCCGAGTTCACCGAGTGCTCGCACCACCGGGGCCGCTTTCACGAAATTGGGACGAGCACCCAATACGTGCAGGACCAGGGGGTTCTCCCTCATTGACCTCGCCTTTCATAGCGGAAGGGAAAAAACGCTGCCTATGGTACGGTCACCGCGTGGCATCCGACGCCAGTCGTCAAGACTCCTCCAAGGTTTCCGCGAAGTCCGCCCGTGCCGGCGTCGGGGGACTTCTCAAAGGCTTCGTCCAGCATCCCGTCATCGTTTCCCGCGTCGTCGTGACGAAGGTCAAGTCCGACCCCGTCCGCGTGGCGCAGGCCGCCGCCGACGCGCTCCCGCCGAAGCTGCGCCCGTTCGTCGGCAGCGTGGCCTGGCCCGCCGCCCGCGGCGCCCGGCGCATGGTGCGCAAGATCGGCATGCGCATGATCAAGGCGCCGTGGAACGAGGCAAAGGAGCACTGGGAGGCCGGCCGGGTCTCGCAGGCCGCCGAAGCGCTCGACGCGCATGCCAAATACCCCTTCGTCAAGCGCAGGGCCGCCTACTACCGGGGCGAGCTCGCCGCCATCAGCCCCGGCCCGATCCCGCCCGCGCCGAAGGTGGCGATCCCCTCGCGCGTCGAGGGCCGCGTGCTGCACCTGGTCACGAACGCGCTGCCGTACACGCAGGCCGGCTACACCGTGCGCACCCACCGGATCGTCACCTCGCAGAAGGCGGCCGGGCTCGACCCGCACGTCGTGACGAGCTGGGGCTGGCCGATGTTGCAGGGCCACGCCGACGCGCCGGCCCGCGAGGAGATCGACGGCATCCCCTACTACCGCCTGCTGCCCGACGGGCACGGCGAGGTGCCGTTCGAGATGCGCGGCCGCATGGTCAAGGGCGCCGAGGGCGTCACCAAGCTGGTCGAGCAGCTGCGCCCGCAGATCCTGCACGCCGCGACCGACCACCGCAACGGCTCGGTCGCCCACGCCGTACGCGACAGGACCGGCACCCCGTTCGTCTACGAGGTACGCGGCTTCCTGGAGGAGACCTGGGCCTCGCGCGACCCCATCCGCGTCGGCAGCCAGCGTCACGTGCTCCAGCGCGAGCGTGAGGCGTTCCTCATGCGCGAGGCCGACGCCGTGGTCACGCTGGCAGAGACGATGGCCACGGAGATCGTCGAGCGGGGCGTGCCCAGGGAGAAGATCCACCTGGCGCCCAACGCCGTCGACGACACCCTGCTGTCGGCCCACTACGACGGCGCCTCGTTCCGGGCGGAGTACGACATCGCCCCCGGCGAGATCGTGGTCGGGTCGGTGTCCAGCATCGTGGCCTACGAGGGCTTCGCGACCCTGCTGCGCGCCGCCGCGCTGCTGCGCGACGACGGCACCCCGGTGCGGGTGCTCATCGTGGGCGACGGCGCCGAGCGGGAGAACCTGCTCGACCTGGTCCAGGAGCTGGGCCTGCGCGACGCCGTCCTGCCCGGACGGGTCGGCCCCGACGAGGCGCTGCAGGCCCAGGACGCGATCGACATCTTCGCCTGCCCCAGGGAAGACCTCCGGGTCTGCCGGCTCGTCACGCCGCTCAAGCCCGTCGAGGCGATGGCGCTCGGCAAGCCGGTGGTCCTCAGCGACCTGCCCGCGCTGTCCGAGCTCGTCGGCTCCGACGGCGCCGGCCTGCTGGTGCCGCCGGGCGACCCGGCCGCGCTGGCGAAGGCCCTCGCCGGTCTCCGCGAGGACCCGGCCAGGCGGGCGGAGATGGGCGAGGCAGGACGCGCGGAAGTCGCGGCGAAGCGTACGTGGAGCCGCGTGGCCGAGACTTATCAAGCCCTATACCGATCTCTTGCCGAATGATGACCTACGAGTTGCCTGTCTGTTGTGACGGGTTCGGTCGCATTAGGCGTGAGCTAGGTGGACTTGAGATAACCTTTGCGACCATGAAGTGTTGTTTCCGGCTCTCGAAGGCACTGCTGTGACAGAAATCGACTTGGCTGTCATCGGCCTGGGTTACGTCGGCATGCCGCTCGCGAAGGAAGCGGTGGCCGCCGGGCTGCGGGTCGTCGGCGTGGACGTCGACCCCCGGAAGGTCGACGCGCTCAACGCCGGGCAGTCCTACATCGATGACCTGACCGACGCCGACCTCGACCACATGCTGGCGAACGGGTTCAGCGCCACCCTGGACGAGTCCGTGCTGGCCAGAAGCAACACGATCGTCATCTGCGTGCCCACCCCGCTGGACGAGGACCACCGGCCCGACCTGTCCGCCGTCGAGGGCGCGACCCAGACGGTCGCCCGCAACCTCAGCAAGGGCACGCTCGTCGTCCTGGAGTCGACCACCTGGCCCGGCACCACCGACGAGGTGGCCCGCCCGCTGCTGGAGAAGTCGGGCCTGTCCGCCGGCGTGGACTTCCACCTGGCCTTCTCGCCCGAGCGCATCGACCCGGGCAACCCGAAGTTCGGGCTCAAGAACACCCCGAAGGTCGTGGGCGGCTACACGCCGACCTGCCGGGACCGGGCGGCCGGGTTCTACAAGCAGTTCATCGAGCAGGTCGTGCCGGTCAGCGGCACCCGCGAGGCCGAGATGGCCAAGCTGCTGGAGAACACCTACCGGCACGTCAACATCGCCCTCGTCAACGAGATGGCGATCTTCTGCGACGAACTCGGCATCAACCTGTGGGAATCGATCGAGGCCGCGGCGACCAAGCCGTTCGGCTTCCAGAAGTTCCTGCCGGGACCGGGCGTCGGCGGGCACTGCATCCCCGTGGACCCCTCGTACCTGTCCTACACCGTGCGCAAGCTCGGATACCCGTTCAGGTTCGTGGAGCTGGCCCAGGAGATCAACGAGCGGATGCCGTCCTACGTGGTGGCCCGCGTCCAGAGACTGCTGAACAGACATAAGAAGCCCGTGAACGGCTCCCGAGTGGTTATGCTCGGCGTCACGTACAAACCGGATATCGCCGACGAGCGTGAGACACCGGCTCTGCCTGTGGCGCGTGCGCTGCTGGAGCTGGGCGCCGAGCTCTCGTTCGCCGACCCGTACGTCAAGGAGTGGTCAGTCGACGGCACCCCGGTGCCGCGTGAAGAGGATCTGGCCACGGCCGTGGTCGACGCCGACGTGACGCTGCTGCTGCAGCAGCACGCCGCGTTCGACCTGGCCATGGTCGAGGCGAAGGCCAGGCTCGTGCTCGACACCCGCGGTGTGCTCACCGAGGGTGAACGCGTCGAGCGGCTGTAGCGACGGAGGGCTGCGCGCAGTGCACGTGCTCGTCATGACGGTGGTGCATAACCCCGAGGACGCGAGAATTCTGCATAGGCAGATCCGTGCCCTCGTGGATGCCGGTCATGAGGTCACGTATGCCGCCTCCTTCACGGCTCACGGGGTCGTACCGCGTCCTTGGGTCACCGGCGTCGATCTTCCCAGGGCCGCCCAGCGTAAACGCCTGTCGGCGGTCTGGGCTGCCCGGCGGCTGTTCAAGCGCATGCGGAACAAGGTCGACCTGGTCCTGATCCACGATCCGGAGCTGCTGTTCGCGGTCTGGGGCGTGCGCAACAGGCCGCCGGTCGTGTGGGACGTCCACGAGGACACCCCGGCGACGCTCTCGCTCAAGCCGTGGCTGCCGTCGTTCATGCGCCCGCCCGTACGGTTCTTCGCCCGCATGCTGGAGGGCACGGCCGAGCGCCACATGAACCTGCTGCTGGCCGAGACGGCCTACGCGGGCCGGTTCAAGCACGCCCACCTGATCGTGCCGAACGAGACCTGGGTGCCGGACTCGG
>JABFVJ010000241.1 GCA_013362835.1 Nonomuraea sp.
GGCGAAGGCATCGCCGCCATCGCGACGGCTCTCGTGGTCAACCTTTCCTAGCCGTTCCGCGTCATATGTACGGGATGCGTGAGGGTGTCCCAACGGGTGGGGGCGGCGGTTCGTCACTGGCGCGGTACGGATCGCCGCCTTCCAGGGGTAGTTTTCCGATGTGCCGGGTAGGTCCACCTCTAAGACATGTGAACGTCTCGGGGGGAGCTACACATGATCGGCGCGATTGTTTCCGCAGTAGTCATCGGCGCGATCGTCGGTGCGCTGGCCCGGCTGCTTGTGCCAGGCAGGCAGAACATGTCCATCGGCCTGACCCTGATCGTCGGCATCGTGGCCGCGTTGATCGGCACACTGATCGCACAGGCGTTCGGCTGGGCCGACACCAGAGGCATCGACTGGATCGAGCACATCCTCCAGCTCGTGCTGGCTGTGGTCGGCGTGCTGCTTGTGACGAGGATGGGCACGGGACGCGGCGGACGCACCGGGAGAACCACGACCTGACCTGCTCATTCGTGATACCGGCGAATAATCGTCGGCGATCGGGTAGCGAAGCACCCCGTGAGAGTGAACGGCTCACCCTCACGGGGAGGTTTCGTGTCATGACAATTCAATCCATCCTTGGCGCCATCGTGATTGGCGCCGTCATTGGCGCAATCGGTCGCCTGCTGCTTCCCGGCAGGCAGGCCATCGGGTGGATCCTCACCATCGTCGTCGGCATCGTTGCCGCCCTGCTCGGCACGCTGCTCGCGCAGGTGCTCGGCGTCGAGACGACCCCCGGCATCGACTGGATCGAGCTCGTCATGCAGGTCGTGCTGGCGATCGTCGGCGTCGGCCTGGTGGCTGGGCTACGGCGCGGTTCCAGTGTCTAGACGAGATACACGAAAAGGCCCGTCCGGGATCATCCCGGGCGGGCCCTCTTCATGTTCGGGTCTGGTTCATTCTTCGGGGTCCGGCGGACGCGGCGTGCTGCGCAGGCGGCCCGCGGGGGCCGGAGCCTCCTCGTGGACGACCGGATGCGGCGCGGTGTCGTCGTGGACGACTGGATGCGGCGCGGTGTCGGCCATGTCGCGCTCCTGAGGCCGGACCTCGTCGTCGGCGAGCTCGGGGCCGTGGGCGGGGTCGGGGTGGACGTCGTCCTCGATGACGGGGACGGGCTGCGTGTCGACGTCCCTGGTGTCGGTGGTGCGGGGGTGGACCAGGACGTCGGCCGGCTTGACCCGGTCACCCCACCGGACGGGCCGCGTCAGCGGCTCCTCTTCGGGCTCGGGTTCGGGCTCGGGTTCCGGCTCGGGTTCCGGCTCGGGTTCCGGCTCTGGTTCGGGTTCCGGTTCGGGGACGGCGGGCCATTCCGAGACCTGGGCCGAGACCGGGGGCGTCTCCGGGGCGGCCGTGGGGCCGACGAGGGGCGTGGGCTCCAGGACGGGCACCGGCGCCTCCGTCACGAGCGGAGGCGGCTCGTCGGCCTGCCGGTCGGCGGGGAAGGGCACGATGTCGCTCTCGGCCGCGCCGTCGTCCTCCTCCTGAGGCGTACCCCTGTGAGCCTGCACGTGCTTGATCAGCAGCAGCCAGAGCCACAAGGCAAGGGCCAGCATGACCCAGGGCGCCAGCGCGACGCCCACCGCCACCTGGCGCGCGTCGAAGGTGAACCGCAGCGCGGTCGCCGTGTTCACCGCCGCGGCGGCCACGATGAGCAGGACCAGCACGGTCGCCGCCTGCGCGCGCACCAGGGGCCGGGCGTGGCGCAGCAGCAGCACGCCGATCAGCGCGACCACGAGCAGCGCGTCGAAGGCGGCCGGATAGAGGAAGGCGAGGTCCTGCCTGGCCTCGCCGGTGATGGCCAGCGCACGTAGATCGTCGAACGACAAGGCGCAGGCCGCCGCTGTGAGAGCGGCGACCGCGAGCCCCGCGAGGGCGATGCCCAGGCGACGGAGCGCAGAGGGGGGAGTCACGTCCATGGCGCCTTCGAGACTACAGAAGAATGGGGATCAAGACCGATCAAGGGAGAGACATGCCCGAGCTGCCCCGAGAAGCCCGCGAACTCCTGGACGCCCCCAACTACGCGACGGTGACCAGTATCAACCCCGACGGCGGGCCGCAGTCGACCGTGGTGTGGGTGCGTACGGACGGCGACGACGTGCTGTTCTCGACCGTCAAGGGCCGCAGGAAGCCGCGTAACTTCGAACGCGACCCGAGGACGAGCCTGCTGGTCATCGACCCGGCCAACCCCTACCGCTACGTCGAGGTACGCGGCCGGGTCACCGTCGAGGACGACCCCGAGGGCGCGCTCATCGACGAGCTGTCGTTCAAGTACCGCGACGAGCCGTGGGAGGACAAGCCGGGCACCGAACGACTGATCATTCGTATTCATCCGGAGAAGGTCACGGTGCGAGGCTGATTAATCGGCCTGCGAAGCCCCTTGAGGCGTTAGCCTTTCCTTCGTGAGCCTGCACATCCACGACACCAGCACGCGCGCCATCCGTGAATTCGTTCCGGTCGAAGCCGGCCGGGCGTCGATCTACCTGTGTGGGGCGACCGTGCAGGCTCCTCCGCACATCGGGCACATCCGCTCGGGCGTCAACTTCGACGTGCTCAGGCGCTGGCTCACGCGTTCCGGCTATGACGTGACGTTCTGCCGCAACGTCACCGACATCGACGACAAGATCATTCGGGTGTCGGCCGAGGAGGCGGTGCCCTGGTTCGTGGTCGCCGAGCGCAACCAGCGGGCCTTCACCTGGGCCTATGACACGCTCGGCTGCCTGCCGCCCACGGTCGAGCCGCGGGCGACCGGCCACGTGCCCGAGATGATCACGCTCATGGAGCGGCTGATCGAGCGCGGCCACGCCTACGCCTCGGGCGGCGACGTCTACTTCAGCGTCCAGTCCTACGCCGACCACTACGGCAAGCTCTCCAACCAGAAGCTGGAGAACATGCGGGCCGCGGCCGACACCGACGACGAGTCGTGCAAGCGCGACCCGCGCGACTTCGCGCTGTGGAAGGGCGCCAAGCCCGGCGAGCCGACCTGGCCCACCCCGTGGGGGCCCGGCCGTCCCGGCTGGCACCTGGAGTGCTCGGCCATGGCCACCAAATATCTCGGGCCGACGTTCGACATCCACGGCGGCGGCATCGACCTGATCTTCCCGCACCACGAGAACGAGATCGCCCAGTCGCAGGCGGCCGGCGACGGCTTCGCGCGCTACTGGATGCACAACGGCATGCTCAAGATCGGCGCCGAGAAGATGAGCAAGTCGCTCGGCAACTCGCTGCTGATCCCCGACATGGTGCAGAAGGTGCGCCCGGTGGAGCTGCGCTACTACCTGGCCGCGCCGCACTACCGTTCCTCGATCGACTACTCCGAGGAGGCCCTGCTGGAAGCGGCGGCGGCCTACCAGCGCATCGAGGGCTTCGTCACCCGCGCCGCCGAGGTGATCCACGACGTCGACGCCCACGCGCCCCTTCCGCAGGCGTTCGCCGACGCGCTCGACGACGACCTCGGCACGCCGCAGGCGCTCGCCGTGGTGCACGAGGTGGTGCGCGAGGGCAACGTGGCGCTGTCGCGGGGCGACAAGGAGGCGATCGCGCGCCTGCTCGCCGAGACCCAGAACATGCTCGACGTGCTCGGCCTCGACCCCCGCTCGCCGCAGTGGCGCGGCGCGGGGTCGGACCTGTCGCCGGTGGTCGACGCGCTCGTGGCGGTCGCGCTGGAGCAGCGCAAGGCCGCCCGCGCCCGCAAGGACTACGCCGCCGCCGACGCCATCCGCGACCAGCTCACGGCCGCCGGCATCACGGTCGAGGACACGCCACACGGGGCTCGCTGGGAACTGTCCCGCTGACCCCGCGCACGTCCCTTTGGCCCATGGGATCGGATGGGCCGACGGGCCGATACTCTTGATGGCATGGCAGCAGGCGGTAGGGCATCGGGCAGGCCCGCGAAGAAGAAGGGCCCGGCCAAGGGCACCGGAGGCCAGAAGCGCCGGTCGCTCGAAGGCAGGGGCGCCACGCCGCCTGCCGAGATGCGCCACTGGTTCAAGGACAAGGCCAGGTCCGAGCGCATCTCGCGGGAGGAGCGCGGCGGCGAACGCCGTCCCGCCGCCGGCGCGGCCAGGCAGAGGCGTTCCGAGGACGCCCCCGAATACATCGGCGGCCGCAACCCGGTGCTGGAGGCCCTGGCGGCAGGGGTGCCCGCCGGCGCTCTCTACGTCGCCCAGCGCGTCGAGAACGACGACCGCGTGCGCGACTCCATCAAGATCGCGGCAGAGCGCGGCATCGCGCTGCTGGAGGTCACCCGCGAAAAGCTCGACCGGCTGACGGAGGGCGCCGTCCACCAGGGCATCGCCCTGCAGATCCCCGCCTACGACTACGCCCACCCCAGCGAGCTGGTCGAGCTGGCCCACGACGCGGCCGAGGTGCCGCTGATCGTGGCGCTCGACTCGGTCACCGACCCGCGTAACCTGGGCGCCATCGCCCGTTCCGCCACCGCCTTCGGCGCCCACGGCCTCCTCATCCCCTCCCGCCGCTCGGCGGGCGTCACGGGCGGCGCCTGGAAGACGTCGGCCGGCACCCTCGCCAACCTCCGCGTGGCCCGCGCGTCCAACCTGACCGCCGCCCTGCGCGAATACCGCGAAGCGGGCCTGTTCGTGATCGGCCTCGACGGCGCGGGCAAGGTCGACATCGGCGACGCCGACCTCCTCGCCGAGCCCCTGGTCGTCGTGGTGGGCTCGGAGGGCAAGGGCCTGTCCCGGCTGGTCCGGGAGCACTGTGACGTGGTGGTCCGCATCCCGATGCAGGCGGCGGCGGAGTCGCTCAACGCGGGGGTCGCGGCCGGAGTGGCGTTGTACGAGGTCGCTCGTCACAGACGCCACTAGCGTCTACACTGGTAGGCCG
>JABFVJ010000449.1 GCA_013362835.1 Nonomuraea sp.
CCGCCAGCCAGGCCGTGCCGTCGCTCTGCCAGACGCTCCACAGACGGACGTCATCGGCGCCGACAGAGGGCGCGGCCAGGGCCCGAAAGAGGAGACCAGCGGTAGGGGAGGCCAGGGCCCGAGAGAGGAGGCCAGCGGTGGGGGAGGTGAGGGTTTCAGGGAGGAGGGCGGCGGAGGGTGAGGCTTGGGCTTGGGAGGGGAGAGAGAGTAAGGCGGCCGCCCCCAGGGCGACCCCTGCCGCAACACGGCGAGCGCGCAGCATCGTTGGACCTCCAAGCTCGGGAGTAGGGTTCCAGTGCCGTCGGAGGGAATGCGCCGGCGAACCCGCGGAAAAGGAGCGTATGGCATGACATGGCGGTGGCGTTATGAAAATGCAAATGGTGGTGAGGTGACCGACCGCCCTTTGCCGCGAGAGGTTTTTCCCAGCCAGGCGGACGCGGAGTCCTGGCTCGGGGAGAATTGGCGTGACCTGCTCGAAGCCGGGGTCGAACGGGTGGCGCTGCTGGAGGAGGACCGCGTCGAATACGCGGGAATGTCATTGCGCCCTGAGTGATCCCGGGAAAAGGAAAAACCCCTTGAGCGCCATTGTGGCTCAAGGGGTTTTCGTTGTCCCGGTTACGGACGGGTGCGCGGGCTCACCGTCTTCGCGGGGTCGCGCTCGACGACGGAGCCGAGCGCGTCGTCGATGCGCTTCAGCACCTCGTCCTCCAGCTTGACGCCCGCCGCCTTCACGTTGTCGCGCACCTGCTCGGGACGGGTGGCGCCGACGATCGCGCTGGAGACGTTCGGGTTCTGCAGCACCCACGCCACGGCGAGCTGGGCCATGGTCAGGCCGAGGTCGGCGGCGATCGGCTTGAGCTCCTGGACGCGGGTGAGCACGTCGTCGTTCATGAAGCGCGCGATCATGGCGCTGCCGCTCGAATCGGTCGCCCGCGAGCCCTCCGGCGGCTGCCGGCCGGGCAGGTACTTGCCGGAGAGCACGCCCTGCGCGATCGGCGACCAGACGATCTGGCCGACGCCCTCACGCTCGCTCAGCGGCACGATCTCGGACTCGATGACCCGCCAGAGCATCGAGTACTGGGGCTGGTTCGACACGATCCGGTCGAAGCCCATCTCGTCGGCGATCTTCAGCGCCCTGGCGATCTGGTCGGCCGTCCACTCGCTGACGCCGACGTAGAGGACCTTGCCCTGGCGTACGAGGTCGTCGAAGGTCTTGAGCGTCTCCTCCAGCGGCGTCTCGTTGTCGAAGCGGTGCGCCTGGTAGAGGTCGACGTAGTCGGTCTGGAGGCGGCGCAGCGAGCCGTTGATCGACTCGGTGATGTGCTTGCGCGACAGGCCGCGGTCGTTCTGGCCGGGGCCGGTGGGCCAGTAGACCTTGGTGAAGATCTCCAGCGACTCCCTCCGGACGCCCTTCAGCGCCCGGCCGAGCACCTCCTCGGCCTTCGTGCCGGCGTAGACGTCGGCGGTGTCGAAGGTGGTGATGCCCTCGTCGAGCGCCGCCTGCACGCACAGCTTGGCGGCGTCCTCCTCGACCTGGGAGCCGTGGGTGAGCCAATTGCCGTAGCTGATCTCGCTGACCTTGAGACCGCTGCGGCCGAGGTGTCGGAATTCCATACGTCCGACCTTAAGGCCACACATGAAGGGATTCGATTCGGGATAGGGTGCGCGACGTGCTGAAGCTCGTCCGCCAGGCGCTCACCGCGGCCGTACTGATCGCCATCGCGCTGCGCTTACGCCGCCGCGCCCGCCTTCCGAGGCCCGAGTCCGCACCGCCCGCTCCACCGCCGGCCCGGCGGTCGCGCCGCGCGGAGGTGGCCCTGCTCTGGTCGATCATCGCACTCGCCGTGGCCGCCACCCTGGTGCTCGGCCTGATGCCCGCGTTCGCCTACGACGAGCCCGCGCGCATGGCGACCCTGGAGTACGAGGTCGAGTCGGGCGCGATCACCGACACCCTGCGGTCCGGGCAGGAGTCCGAGGCCGCCCCCACGGGAGCCGCCCCCACGGGAGCCGCCGCGACGCCGGTGCCCGATCCCAGTTGCGCGAGCCGGCGCCGTCCCGTCGACGCGCGCAGGGTCCCTCCCGACGTCAAGCGGGACGTGGACCGCCAATGGCTGCGCATCGAGCGCTGGCTCAAGGCGAAGGCCCCCCGTACGTACCGGACGCTCGGCGGCCCCGGCAAGGCGTACCCGATCGCGGTCGTCGAGTCGCGGACGGGCCTCGGCTTCCCGGACGACCTGCGCGCCTCGCTCCTGCGCCACAACGGCTCGCGAGGCCCGGCGGTCTTCGGTTTCCTGCCGCGCGCCAAGACCCACCTGAGCGTCAGCGGCATCAGGGACCTGTGGCGCCGGATGTGCCGCGAGGACCGTACGGTCACCGGCCCCGACCCGAGGCGCGAGCCCTGGAACGGCCTGATGATCCCCATCGTCTCGTTCACCTCGCCGCCCGGCGGCTACGCGGTCGTCAACTCCACCGACGGCACCGTGGGCTGGGACGACGGCGTCACCGGCATGGCCCCGAGGATCCCCACGACCCGCCACCTGCTGCGCAGGATCGCCTACGCCCTCGAACACGGCACGCCGCTCGCGGGCCGCCGCCCCACCGTCACATCGGGCACCCTCCGCTGGGTGAAGGCGAGCTGACCGCGACGCGCGTACGGCCCATCACCGAAAGACCGAGGTGATGGGCCGTACGCGCGTCGCCGATGCCCAAATGGGCTATGACGAGGAGGTTTCCCGAAAAATCGGAGAACCGGGGCTACTTCTTGGGCGGGGCCGGCCGGCCGCCCGGCAGCACCGTGGGCGGCGGGAACCGCAGCTTGCGGATCTGCAGGGCCCGCATCGCCGCGTAGAACCCGACGCCCTTGACGCTCTCGTTGGGCATCTTGGCCGCGACCTCCTTCTTCACCTTCCACGCCACGTAGACGGAGGTGAACAGGACGCCGACCATCATGACGGGCCAGCCGACCGCGATCACGATGTTGAGCACCTGGGCCCGGACCTCGATGGGCCAGGGAATCCACGTGGCCAGCAGGATCAGTAGCGAGAACGGCAGGAAATACTGGCTCGGCAGGCGCCGCGAGTCGACCCAGTCGCGCGCGAACTTGCGCGCTGGACCCTTGTCGCGAACGGGCAGATAACGCTCGTCACCTGCGAGCATGCCCTTGCGGGCCCGATCGCGCTCGGCGGCCTGCTTGGTCCGCATCTGCCGATAGGCCTCCTTGCGGTCCTTCGGCGCGGAGACCGGCTGGCGTCGGCTGCCTTCGGCATCCCGGCGCTTGGGTGTGGGACGACCTTTACCCTGGGGCTTAGGATCGTCAACGGGGACGGGGGTGTCGTCCACGGAGGTTTGGGAACGGCGTCGCAACACACGTCAACCCTACCTGGACTGCAACTTAGTGACGCCCCCGTGCGTTATGCGTAGGGTAATCCCAAGGCGGCTGCGCTGCATTGGGTGAACACCAGCACGACCTAGAAGGGGACGGCCGACGCGCATGAGCGTGATGAAGAGACTTTCGATGATCTTCAAGTCCAAGGCCAACAAGGCCCTGGACAAGATGGAGGATCCGCGCGAGACCCTTGACTACTCGTATCAGCGGCAGCTGGAGCTGCTGCAGAAGGTGCGCCGGGGAGTGGCCGACGTAGCCACCTCGCGCAAGAGGGTGGAGCTCCAGATCAACGGCTTGGAATCTCAGGCCAGGCGATATGAGGAACAGGGCCGCAAGGCGCTGTCCGTCGGGCGTGAGGATCTGGCCCGTGAGGCCCTGCAGCGCCGGTCCAATCTGCAGGGGCAGATGGCCGACCTCAAGGTCCAGCACGACAACCTGCAGGCCGAGGAGGAGAAGCTGACCACGGCTTCCCAGCGGCTGCAGGCCAAGGTCGACTCCTTCCGTACGAAGAAGGAGACGATCAAGGCCACCTACACCGCGGCCGAGGCGCAGACGCGCATCAACGAGGCGTTCTCCGGCATCTCCGAGGAGATGGGCGACGTCGGCCTCGCGATCCAGCGCGCCGAGGACAAGACGGCGCAGATGCAGGCCCGCGCGGGGGCGATCGACGAGCTGCTGGCCAGCGGCGCGCTCGACGACTTCAGCGGCACCCGCGGCGACGACATCCAGGCCGAGCTCGACCGCATGGGCGGCGGCATGGACGTCGAGCTGGAGCTCGCCAGGATGAAGGCCGAGCTCGGCCAGGGCCCCGCGCCGAAGAGCGCGATCGAGCCGGGGCAGCCGCAGCAGCAGGCCCAGCCTCAGCAGGGCCAGACCCAGCAGCTCCGTCAGCCTGGGGAGGGCGCATGATCGTCAGGATCATGGGCGAGGGCCAGGTGGAGATCTCGCCCGACGACATCGCGGTGCTCAACCAGCTCGACAGCGAGCTCGAGGCGGCCATCGAGACCGGTGACGAGAAGGCCTTCCGCGTCAAGCTGCACGCGTTGCTCGACAAGGTGCGCCACGTGGGCAAGGCGCTTCCCGACGACAGCCTTGAGCCGTCAGAGCTGATCCTTCCCCCCGCGGACGCCTCGATCGAGGAGGTCCGGGAGATGCTGGGCGACCAGGGCCTCATCCCGGGCTGAGCCCCGTGGACACGCGGTTCGCGTCCGACAGCGGCCTGACCCGCCGCATGGTCGTGACGATGTTCCTGCTCGGGCTGCTCTACGTGGTGTTCGTCGGCGCCCTGATCGCCCTCGGCGTTCAGGCGCTGACCGTGCTGGTGCTCGCCGGGGGGCTGCTGCTGGTCCAGTACTTCCTGTCCGACCGCATCGCCCTGTTCGCGATGCACGGGCGGGAGGTCTCTCCGCAGGAGGCCCCCGAGTTGCACGGCCTGATCGACCGGCTGTGCGCCATGGCCGACATGCCGAAGCCGCGCGTGGCGATCGCCGACT
>JABFVJ010000264.1 GCA_013362835.1 Nonomuraea sp.
AGCACGGTCGCCGCCAGCGGCACGCTGACCCTGGCCAGGCGGACGATCTCGCCGA
This sequence comes from Nonomuraea sp., assembly GCA_013362835.1. The sequence continues at coordinate 56 of JABFVJ010000264.1, forward strand.
TCCTGGGCCGCGCCTGCCCGATCGGCCGCCCGAGCGCGCGGCGCAGCTTACGGCTCGCCACGAACGCCGCCGCCGCGCCCGCGACCACCCAGGCGACACCGACGCCGTCGAGGCCGAACGGCGGCACGAGCACCGCGGTCAGCACGCTCAGCAGCACGCCGAACGTGAGGCTCGGCCACAACACGTCGCGGTTGCGCCCGAGCGCCACCAGGATCGTGCTCGCGCCGCCGGTCGAGGCGAAGATCAGCAGGTAGACCGCGAGGCACCAGGGCAGCAGCCCCAGCTCGCGCACCACCTCGCCGGGCACGCCGGTCGCCCGCGCGAGCATGGGCACGCACAACACCGCGAGCGCCCCCACGGTGCCCGTGGCCAGGCTGAGCCAGCGCGCGTCGCGTACGACCGGCACCGCCGCGCCCGGATCGTCCCGGTACGGCGCCACGAACGGCCCCAGCCCCCGCAACGCGCCCTGCACGGCGGCAGCGGCCGGACTGAGCACGGCCGTCATCACCGCGAACGCTGCGAGCGCCACGGTCTCGTGGTTGCCCAGCACGGACGTGACCACCAGCGAGCCGATCATGCCCGTGACCATCGCCAGGAAGAGCGGCGCGGCGGCGCGGAGCAGCACGATCACGTCGCCCCGTGACGAGATCATGAACTCAGCCTATGGCCTGGAGCGCACTCCAGGTATTTAGGGTGGACCCCATGGACTACGTCAACCTCGGACGCAGCGGCCTCCAGGTGAGCCCGCTCTGCCTCGGCACGATGAACTTCGGCCCGCAGACCTCGGAGGAAGACTCCTTCGCGATCATGGACAAGGCCCATGATCTGGGGATCAACTTCTTCGACACCGCCAACGTCTACGGCTGGAAGAAGGGCGAGGGCGTCACGGAGAACATCCTGGGCCGCTGGTTCGCCCAGGGCGGAGGCCGCCGCGAGCGTACGGTCATCGCGACCAAGCTCTACGGCGACATGGGCGACTGGCCCAACGAGCGCAGGCTGTCGGCGCTCAACATCCGCAGGGCCGCGGACGCCTCGCTGAAGCGCATGCAGACCGACTACATCGACATCTACCAGGCCCACCACGTCGACAGGAACACGCCTTTCGAGGAGTTCTGGGAGGCGATGGAGGTCCTGCGGCAGCAGGGCAAGATCCTCTACGTCGGCTCGTCCAACTTCGCCGGCTGGCACATCGCCAAGGCGCAGGAGACGGCCGCGCGGCGCGGCACGTTCGGCCTGACCAGCGAGCAGAGCCACTACAACCTGCTCACCCGCGCGGTCGAGCTGGAGGTGCTGCCCGCCTGCGAGGACTACGGCATCGGCGTGATCCCGTGGAGCCCGCTGGCCGGCGGCCTCCTGGGCGGCGTGCTGCGCAAGATCGACAAGGGTCGTTCGGCCTCCGACGCCATGGTCAGGGAGCTCGACAAGCACCGCGACAAGATCGAGGCGTACGAGAAGTTCTGCGACGAGCTGGGCGAGGACCCGGCGTACGTGGCGCTGGCCTGGCTGCTCAGGCAGCGCGCGGTCACCGCCCCGATCATCGGGCCGCGCACGATGGAGCAGCTCGAAGGCACGATGCGCACGCTGGAGATCGACCTGGACGAGGCCGCCCTGGCCCGCCTCGACGAGATCTTCCCCGGCCACCGCACCGCCCCGGAGGACTACGCCTGGTAGCCGTCATGCGGAGAACCGGGTCCGGCACGAGCGCGGGCCCGGTGCCTTCTCAGGTCAGCAGGGCGCCGATGACGACGATCAGGAGCAGCAGGCCGAGCACGATGGGCAGCAGCCAGGGGCGAGGACGGTCCACGACCTGGAGCCTAGCCCTGCTTCACCGGTGCGAGCGCCCATTCGGCGAGTGACTCGTACCTCACCTGCGGCCCTGTGTGGCTGCGTACGAGGCGCACCCGTTCGGCCCGCCACGGCGACCCGGCGAACCCCGACAACGACTCCACCAGCTCCCTCAGATCCGTCTCCGCCCTGGCCCTGGCCAGCGTGAGATGCGGGTGGAACCGTTTCTCGTCCGTCTGCACGGCTCCGGCCCTGCGGCCGCCCGCGCGTACGGAGTCGGCCAGCCGGTTGAGCGGGTCGCCCGTCACCCCGGCCCAGAACACCCGGGCCCGCCGCGCGGACGAGAACGCGCCGAACCCGGCGAAGGCCACGTCGAGCACCGTGTGCCGGTTGACGGCACGGGCCAGGCGCACCTCCATGTCGGGCAGCGCGCGCTCGGGCACCTCGCCGTAGAAGGCCAGCGTGATGTGCCAGGTCGCGCGGTCGGACCAGCGCAGGCCCGGCACCTGACCGGCGTACGGCGCGATGGCGCGTTCGACCTCGTCGAGCACGTCGTCAGGCGGGACCACAGCCGCGAACAGCCTCATGCCATGCGATTCTCCCCAGCCCGCGCCCGGCTCACGCCATGGCCAGCGCCGGCCTGCTCACCCGGGCGCTGATCAGCTTGGTCACGATCACCGCGAGCCCCGTCCCCACCAGGACGAGCGCCCCGGACAGCAGCACGCCCGTACGCGGCCCGCCGAGCTCCGACAGCCACCCGATCAGCGGCGCCCCGACAGGCGCTCCGCCGGTGAAGACCAGCATGTAGATGCCCATGACCCGGCCCCGCATCTCGGGGGACGTGGCGATCTGGACGCTGGCGTTCGCGGCCGTGTTGATGGTGATCAGCGCGATCCCCGTGGGGATCAGCAGCAACAGGTAGACGGGGTAGAAGGGCGCGAGCCCGCTGAGCACCTGGAACAGCCCGAACCCGATCGCCCCGGCGAACAGCACCTTGCGCGAGAGCCTGGCCCGCCGCGCCGCGAGCAGCGCGCCGCCCAGCGCGCCCACCGCGAACATGCTGGAGGCCAGCCCGAACGACGACGCCCCCGCGCCGAACACCTCGCGCGCCATCAACGCGATCGACATCGAGAACGACTGCGAGAACATCGACACGAAGGCGATCAGCAGCACCGGCATGAGGAGCTCCTCGCGCCGCAGCACGTACCGCAGGCCCTCCCTGAGCTGGCCCTTGGCCCTCGGCACCGGCTCGGACAGGTTGAGCTCGGACTTCCGCATGAAGATCAGGCTGGAGATCACCGCGCCGAAGGTGAGCGCGTTGATCAGGAAGATCGGTCCGGTGCCGCCCAGCACGGAGATCAGCACGCCGGCCACCGCCGGGCCGACCACGCGGGCGAGGTTGAAGATGGAGCTGTTCAGGGCGATGGCGTTCGGCAGGTCCTGCCGCCCGACCATCTCGACCACGAACGCCTGCCTGGTCGGCACCTCCACACAGGAGATCATGCCGAGCAGGAACGCCATCACGAACACGTGCCAGACCTGCGCGGCGCCCGTCATGGTCAGCACGCCGATGGTCAGCGCGAGCACCGCCATCATCGACTGGGCGGCGATGAGGATGGGCCGCTTGGGGTAGCGGTCGGCGAGCACGCCGCCGAACAGGCCGAACAGCAGCATGGGCAGGAACTGCAGCGCGGTCGCGAGCCCGAGGGCCGCCGCGCTGCCGCCCGCGCCGTGGGGGCCCTTGGTCAGGTCGAGCACCAGCCAGTCCTGGGCGGTGCGCTGCAGCCAGGTGCCGACGTTGGAGACCGCGCCACCCGCCGCGAACATGCGGTAGTTACGAATTCTGAGCGACCGGAACATCCCGGTCTTGGGTTCCTCAGGCTCTATATCTTGCTGAGCTTCTCCAGGATCGGCGCCGCCTGCCGCAGGATCGACCGCTCCTCCGGCGAGAGATCCTTCAGTCGCTGCGTCAGCCACGCCTCCTTGCGCCGGCGCTCCTCCTTCAGCAACGTCTGGGCGGCCTCGGTCACGGTCACGCTCACCTGACGCCGGTCGGTCGGGTGCGGGGTGCGGGCGACCAGGCCGCGTTCCTCTAGCGCGGCGATCACGCGCGTCATCGAGGGCGGCTGCACCTTCTCTAGCTCGGCCAATTCGCCGGGGGTTATCCCGGAATGCCGTTCCACGGCGGCGAGCGTCGCGAACTGGGTGGGAGTCAGCGAGTGCGCCGCCGCCTGACGCCGGAGTCGCCTGGTCAGCCTTGCCATCGACACGCGGAGGGCTGAAGCCAGGCCCGCGTCGCTGCGCAGGTCCATCTTGGGCTGGGTGTTCATTAGCATGAGTCATTACCTTTGCTAACTATAGCCGAAGACAAGATATTTCCCCCAGGTCAGGTTCATCTCACTCCCTTGATACCCCAGAAGCCGCCCCACTCGTGCGGGGCGGCTCCTGGAGGTCGAGGTCAGAGGTTGATCGCGGCCCGGATCGGGCCGATCGCGAAGTAGAGCACGAACAGCGCGGTCACGCCCCACAGCAGCGGGTGGACCTCGCGGGCCTTGCCCCGTACGACCTTGATCAGCACGTAGCTGATGAAGCCGGCGCCGATGCCGTTCGAGATCGAGTACGTGAACGGCATGACCACGATGGTGAGGAAGGCCGGGATCGAGATCTCGAAGTCGTCCCACTCGATGTCGCGGATGGCGGTCATCATGAGGAAGCCGACGACGACCAGCGCGGGCGTGGCGGCCTCGTACGGCACGACGGCGACCAGCGGCGCGAAGAAGATGGCCACCAGGAACAGCACCCCAGTGACCACGCTGGCCAGACCGGTACGCGCCCCCTCGCCGACGCCCGCCGCCGACTCGATGTAGGTGGTGTTCGACGAGACCGAGCCCGCGCCGCCCGCCGCCGCGCCGATCGAGTCGACGAGCAGGATCTCCCTGGTACGCGGCAACGTGCCGTCGGCCTGGACCAGGCCCGCCTGGCGGCCGACGCCGACGATCGTGCCCATGGTGTCGAAGAAGTCCGTGATGAG
>JABFVJ010000411.1 GCA_013362835.1 Nonomuraea sp.
CCCGGCTGCGCGAGTGGGCCCGCGACCCGCCGGCCAGGACCGTCGAGGCCCTGGCTGCCGACCTCAACGCCTTCACCGGGGGCGCGCCGCGCGACGACATCGCGGTGCTCATCCTGCGCAGGACCGGCTCATGAGCGCGGCTGGTGCCCGAATCTGACGGGTTCGAGGCCGAGGACGCGTACCGCCGGGTCGGGCAGGACCCGTTCGTCGGAGTCCAGTTCGGCGGCCGGGTCGATGACCGGCTCGGCCTCGCCCGCCTCGACGATCCTGCGCAGCAGCCGTTCGCGCAGCGCGGCGGCCACCTGCGCGTGCGAGCGCAGCCCGGCCAGGTTGACCAGCTCGTGCGTGTCGCTGTCGAGGTCGTACAGGGCCTGCTCGCGGTAGCGGGCGGCGGCCGGGGCGTCCCAGGGGTCGGCGTCCTCGGCGACGGCGTAGTACTTCCAGCGGGGCGTACGGATGCCGCGGCCCACCTCCGACTCGCTGACCTGGAAGAACACCTCCTCCGGCCAGGGCGCGCGGGAGTCGGCGAGCAGCGGCAGGAACGAGCGGCCCTGCATCTCGGCGGGCACCGGCAGCCCGGCGGCCGCCAGCAGCGTGGGCGGCAGGTCGAGGGTGCTGACCGGCCGGGAGATCGCGCCGCCGCCGTCGAAGCCGGGGCCGCGCAGCGCGAGCGGCACCCGCAGGGACGCGTCGTGGCAGGAACGTTTGTACTCGTCGTTGCGGGTCTTGAAGTGGCTGCCGTGGTCGGAGGTGTAGGCGACGATCGTGTCGTCGAGCAGGTCCATGCTGCGCAGCGCGTCGAGCAGCCGGCCAAGGCCCTCGTCCAGCCGTCTGACCTGGCCCAGGTAGCCGCCGAGGTGCCGGGCCGAGGTGCCGCCGAGCGCGGCCAGGTCGGCGGGCAGCCACCGGCCCTGGTAGCGCTCCTCGTAGCCGTCGGGGGCGGGGTGGTTGTCGACCTCGTTCTGGTGGTGCGGCTCCAGGAACGACACGAACAGGTAGAAGGGGTCGGCGTGGTGGTCGGCGACGAACCTGATCGCGGCGTCGACCAGCGCGTCCGAACGGTAGCCGGGCAGGAAGACGGGCTCGGCCGCGTCGTCGTAGACGATCGTGCGGTAGGCGTCGGAGGTGAACTCCAGCGTGTTGGCCGCGAGCCAGGTGCCGTAGCCGCCGCGCTGCCCGGCCGGTACGGGGTCGCCGTCCGCCAGGTGCCACTTGCCGATGTAGCCGGTGGCGTACCCGGCCGCGCCGAAGTGGTGGGCGAGCGTGCGTTCGCCGTCGGGCAGGGTGAGGCCGTTGCGGTGCACGCCGATGGACGTGGGGTAGCGGCCGGTCTGCAGGGCGGCGCGGGCCGGGGCGCACACCGGCTGCGGGGTGAGCGCCACCGTGGCCTGCGTGCCGTTCCTGGCCATCCGGTCGAGATTGGGGGTGAAGGGACCGACGGTGTCCCACCGCTGCTGGTCGGTGAGGACGACGATCACGTTCGGACGCAAGAAGAGGCTCCTTATCGAAGGCCGGTGAGCGCGATGCCGCGCACGAAGTACCGCTGGGTGAGGACGAACAGGACGGCCGTGGGCACGAAGAGGATCACCGAGCCGGCGGCCGTGAGATGCCACAGCGTGAAGTACTCCTGGTTGAACAGGGTCAGCCCGACCGGGATGGTCCGCATCTCCGGCGTGGTCGTCGCCACCAGCGGCCACAGGAACTCGTTCCACTGGAAGACGAAGGTGAACAGTCCGAGCACGGCCATGGCCGGCCGCGCCTGCGGCAGGATGATGCGCCGGTAGATGGCGAGCTCGGAGGCGCCGTCGATGCGGGCCGCGCTGATCAGGTCGTCCGGGATGGGCTGGATGAACTGCCGCATCAGGAAGATGCCGAACGCGTCCATGAGGAACGGCGTGATCAGCCCCTGGTACGTGTTGATCCACCCGAGCTGGGCCATGAGCACGTACAGCGGGATCATCCGCACGAAGAACGGCACCATGAGCGTGGCCAGCAACGCCACGAACAACGTGTTGCGCAGCGGGAAGCGGAACTTGGCGAACACGTACCCGACGAGCGGGTCGAACACGAGGTGCGCCAGCGTGATCGCGCCCGCCACGACGAGGCTGTTGACGATGAAGTTCCCGAACGGCGCGCGGGTGAACAACTCGGCGTAGTTGCCCCACTGGGGCGAGTCCGGCACCAGCACCGCCTCGGCCGACAGCGTCTCCGGCTCGGTCTGCAGCGACAGCGACAACATGTAGAGCAGCGGCAGCACGGTCACCAGCGAGGCCAGCCCGAGCAGCGTGTAGAGCAGGGGTTTGCGCATCAGTACACGACCTCTCCGCGTTTGCCGGCCCTGAGCTGGATCAGCGTGAACAGCACGATCACGACCAGCAGCAGCACCGACTGCGCTGAGGAGTAGCCGAAGTCCCTGGTGCGGAAGGCCACGTTGAAGATGTGGAACACCGACAGGTCCGTCGCGTCGCCCGGCCCGCCGTTGGTGATGATGTACGCCTGCCCGAACGCCTGCAGCCCCGAGATGACCGCCATGACGGACACGAACAGCGTGGTCGGCGCGAGCAGCGGCAGCGTGATCGACCAGAAGCGGCGCCAGGCGTCGGCGCCGTCCATCCTGGCGGCCTCGTGGTAGGTCTCCGGGATGCCCTGGAGCCCGGCCAGGAACAGCACCATCGTGTAGCCGACGCTCTGCCACAGCGTGACGGCGGCGATGGTGAGCAGCGGCGCGGTGTTGAGCCACTGCTGTCCGGGCAGGCCGAGCGCGCCGAGCAGCCGGTTCAGCACGCCGAGCTCGGGGTCGAGGATGTTGCGCCACAGCAGCCCGACGATGGCCACCGAGGTCAGGTACGGCACCAGCAGCAGCACGCGGAAGACCACCCGCCCCCTGAGCGGCTGGTCGAGCGCGAGCGCCAGACCCAGCCCGATCACGATCGAGCCGGCCACGACCGCCACGGCGAACCCGACGGTGACGAGGAACGAGTGCCGCACCGCCGGGTCGGCCAGGGCCTGGCCGTAGTTGGCGAGTCCGGCGAACCGGTCGGCCTGCGGGCCGGTACGCAGGCTGGTCGCGACCACGTTGCCGATCGGCAGGTAGAAGAAGGCGGCGAAGAACAGGATCGCGGGGGCGAGGAACAGGTACGCCGTCCTGGCGTAGCGTCCCGCCAGCGTCCTGGGGCGCAGGATCATTTGAGGAAGCCCTCCGCCGCCTGCGTGAACTTCTTCAGCGCGGTCTCGGCGGGCGTGTTCCGGATGAGCACCTCCTGATACATGATCTTGAGCTGCTCCTCCCACTTGCCGAACTGGCCGGTGAGCCGGACCTGGCCGCTCGGGTCCTCGGCGTAGGCGAGGGCGTCGGCGAAGACCTTGGTGATCGCGTTCGACTGGACCTCGGGCAGGTCGGCCCAGGAGGTGCGGGGCATGAGCATGCCGACCTCCTTGGTCGCGGCCTGCTCGGTCTGGAGGGTGGTGACGCGCTTGACGAAGTCCCACGACAGGTCGGGCCTGGCCGCCTTGGCGGGCACGAAGAGGCTGACGCCGGCGGCGTTCGTGGCCTGCCTGGCCTTCTTCAGCGGCGGTGCGACGCCGAGGTCGACGTCGGGGCTGGTCTTCCTGATCGGGTCGAGGTCCCAGGGCCCGGTGAGGATCATCGCGGCGCGTTTGGCCGAGAACAGCTTCTGCGGGCCCGAGTAGTCGGTGCTGGAGACCGGCACGGGGGCGACCTTGTGCTTGTGGATCAGGTCGGCCTGGAACTGCAAGGCGGCGACCGCGTCCGCGAACGGGGTCATGATCTCGCCGGTCTTCCCGTCGTACGGGGTGACGCCGGCCTGGAGGAGCCAGGGCCAGATGTAGCCGTAGTCCTGGTTGAGCGCGACGCCGTACACGCCGTCCTTGGTGAGCTTCCGGGCGGCGGCCAGGAACTCGTCCCAGGTCGTGGGCGGTTCCAGGCCGGCCTCGGCGAGCAGGCCCTTGTTGTAGAAGAGCGTGTTGCAGGTCAGGTGGAGCTGTACGCCGTAGACCTTGCCCTGGTAGGAGTTGCGCTCGACGGTGGCCGGGCGCCAGTCGGCGGGGAAGCCCATGGCGGCGCCGTCGCGGTCGACGTAGTCCTGCAGCGAGCGGGCGTTGCCGGAGATGGCGAACTCCTGCACCCAGCCGCCCGGCTCCTCCACCACGTCGGGCGCGGACCCGGAGGCGAAGTCGGCCAGCAGGCGGGTACGCAGGTCGGGCCACTGGTACTTCTGGAAGTTGACCTTGACCTTGTTGGCCTGCTCGAACTCGGCGATCACCTTGCGGTACGCCTGGTAGTCGTGGCCGGCGTTCCAGTAGACGGTGAACGCGCCCGGGTCGGCGCTCCGCGCGGGGGGCGCCCCGGCGCAGGAGGACAGGACGGGCACGGCGGCGGCCGCCCCGGCCAGGCGGAGCAGGTCGCGACGGGAGAGAGTGGGGGACATCTCGTGGTTTCCCTTCTAGGAAGAGCCCCGCCGCAGGAACGTCCACGGGCGGACGATCTCGCGGGCGGGCAGAGGCTCCTCGGCCTGGAGGCGGTCGAAGAGCAGGCGCACGACGTCGGTGTAGTCGTGCCTGAGAGGGCCGACGGTGCTGAGCTGCGGGTTGCTGATGAGACCTTCGTCGACGTTGCCGACGCCGACGACGGCGAGGTCGCCGGGGACGCTCAGCCCGGCGTCCCTGGCGGCCCGGATGACGCTGATCGCGGCCCGGTCGGAGGCGGCGAAGATCGCGTCGGGCCGGTCGGGCCCGGCGAGCAGCTCGGCCGCCGTCCGGTACGCCGAGACCCGGTCGTCCGCGCCGGAGAGGATGATCCGGTCGGTGACGCCGTGCCGGTCGAGGGCCATCGTGTAGCCCAGCA